>JBJFGC010000491.1:0-6467 GCA_051892315.1 Eubacteriales bacterium | reverse complement strand
ACGCTAACAACAATTTCATCGGATAAAGGACTCCCTTCGCGTACAAACTAAACGTAAACCGTACCAGAAAGGAGCATCCTCCGATGGATCCGAATCGTAAAAATCAACCGCGCATGTACCGGAACCAGGTTTTCACCGACGAAATGCCGCTCGGTCTGGGGATGGCGCTTGCGCAGAATCCGTCCGCGCTGGACCGCTTCGCGCAGCTGAACGAGGAAGAAAAGCATGAGCTGATCGGCAGCGTACACGGCATTCGTTCCAAAGAAGAAATGCGTGCGTTTGTTGAACATTTCGCCGGACTCGGCGACGCGAAAAAAATCTTCTGAAGCATCCGGCAGCAAGGCAAGGTGACTGTCATGAACATTGAGACCGAACGAAAATATCTGATCCGGCAGCCGGACGGGACCGCGCTCCGTGCCATGGACGGCTGTCGGGTGCGGGACATCCGGCAGACCTATCTGCTCTCCCGTCCGGACGCGCCGCAGACCGAGCGGCGTGTGCGTGAAATCACGGAAAACGGTGCGGTGACGTATATCTACACGGAAAAATCCCCCCGCGCCTACCTCAGCCGTTTTGAGGACGAACGGGAAATCTCCCGCGCGGAATACAGCGTCCTGCTTGAAGATGCGGACACCGAGCTTTTCAAAACCCGCTACGCCATCCCCTATGACGGTCACGTCATGGAAATCGACGTTTATCCGCCGGAAATTGGCGGCAAGTTATTCGACGGCTATGCCATTCTCGAAGTCGAGCTGTCCTCCCCGGACGAACCCATCGGATTTCCGGATTTCCTTGAAATTGTCCGCGAAGTCACCGACGACAAACGCTACCACAACAAAACCCTCGCCCGGAAGGTGGGGGAAAATAAAAATTAAAATTCTCGGGGAGGGTACTTTCCCCAAAAAAGTACCCTCCCCGAACCTCTCCCTCAAAAACGTTCAATAAATTACAGAAACAAAAGCTGGGTGCAGATCGTTTGGTCTGCACTCAGCTTTGTTTCTATAACAGGGAAGTGGTTTTGCCGCATTATCCTGCCGCGGAATGCTCGGTTCGATGAAGGATGTCTTCCTGAACCGCGCGGTCGAGCTTCGTGAAGTAGGCGGAGAAGCCGGAGACGCGGACCACCAGCCCGCCGTAGTTCTCCGGATGTTCCATCGCGTCCCGCAGCGTCTCCCGCGAAACACAGTTGATCTGTACTTCCTGACCGCCTTTCTGGAAATACACCTTCAGCGCCGCCATGAGCGCCGCACGGTTTTCCGGCTTTTTCAGCATATCTTCCGTATACTTCTGATTGAGAACGGTGCCGCAGGAGACCAGCCGATAGTCCGGCTTGGAAATGGACAGAAAGACCGCCGTTGTGCCGCTCTGGTCCATGCCGTAGGTCGGGGAAGCCGCATCGGACAGGGGCGTTTTTGCGTGACGTCCGTCCGGGGTCGCGCCGATGCCCATGCCCGCGTAAACGCTTGCGACGTTGCTGGCAATCGCGGTATAAAACGGTCCGCCGTCGGGCGTGCGGTATTTCGAGAAAATTTGATCGAGGTATTCCACGTACCATACGGCGTATTTGTCGACGAAATCGTCGTCGTTGCCGTATTTCGGCGCGTTTTTCAGGCAGGCCTGCAGGGTCTCGTACCCCTTGAAATCCGCTGTCATTGCGTCGCGCAGGTCGGTCAGCGTAAAGCGTTTTTCCAGGAAGACGCACTGTTCAATCGCCGCCAGGGAATCCGCCACGGTTCCGATGCCCATGCAGCCCGCGCCGTGTGCCGACGGATAGTGCGCGCCGCCGTCGTTGATGTCCATCCCGCGTGCGATGCAGTCGTCACAGAACAGGGACATAAACGGGTCGGTGTAGTTTTTCCGGTTCAGACGGTCGTTGTTGTTCGTAAAATCCGCGACATATTCCGCCGCCGCGAAGTCCAGCTGCGCCTCAAACGCACGCATGAACTCCTCCATGGACGAAAGCTCCGCCACGTCGCCGGTGTCCACGCCGAGGTAATGCTCGTCAATGAGGGATTTCCCGCGGAAGAACACCGCCTCAAGATACTCCGGCACGTTGAATCGTCCGTCCGACCACGCGGGCTGTTTTCCGGGGATGAAATTTTCGATGCAGCCGACAAAGCAGTAGTTCCGCGCGTCCTCCATAGTATAGCCGTGACGGGCCAGCGCGGGAATGTTCACGCGGTCGTTCATGAGCGCCGGATAGCCAAGCCCTGTACCGATGACCTGAAGGCACTCGTCCAGGAACCGGTCCGGTACGCCTTCGTGCAGCCGCGCCGACAGATTCGGCCCGGGAATGTTGCAGTCGCGGACGGCATGAAGAATGCAATAGCTGAGTTCGTTGACGCCCTCTCCGCCGTCCGGAGTCACGCCGCCGATGCAGATGTTGACAACGTCGTCCCCGCCGATCCAGCGAGACTCCCCGATTTTGATCAGCGTGGACGCGAGCAGAAGCTCCGCCTCCCGGTCGGTCAGGAGCCCGGCTTTTTTATCGTGGAGATAATACGGATAGAGGTACTGGTCCATGCGGCCGAGCGCCATCGCGTACTTGCCCATGAGCAGGAACGTCAGATGGACAAGCCATGTGAGGTTCAGCGCCTGCCGGAAGGTAACGGGAGCGTCCCACGCAATATGGTCGAGGTCGGCGGCCAGAGCGGACAGATTCGCCCGACAGGTTTCGTCGGAGGTTTCGGACGCGGCGGCCCGTGCGGCATCGGCGTGATGCTGAACGAACACGGAAAACGCGGACAAAACCTGCTTCTGCGTGCCGAGAAAGGCGACTTTTTCCGGCTCATCCGCGTGATTGGTCAGGGACGCGTCAATCCGCGCCATCGTGCCGGACACGCCGTCCGCGAGGAAGCGGTCGTAGCCGGGCGCAAAGTGGTCGGCATTGGTGGTGAAATTGCGCGTGCCGTAGGAGGCGGCAACGTCCCGGGAGCGGATGACTTCGGTGCGGTCAGCGTCCGCCGCAAAGCAGCCCATGCGGGAACCGGCAACCAGATCGTGTTCGTAAACCTTCGCGGGATACTGCTCGAGAAGGTACGCGAGCGCAGCCGCTTTCACCTGCGCCGGCTTTTCTCCGTAGTGCTGCCGGCAGGCACGGTAACGGAGAAGATCGGGAATCACATATTCGCCGTCGGGACGTGCCGCAACGGCCTGTTTCAGCTGTTCAAACATTATGAATCTCTCCTGTCAATCAATATTTTGAGCTGCACGCGGGGCTTATTCCTCCCCGCTGACCGCTTTGGTCAGGATCTCCAGACGGCGGGTAATCGGCTTTTCCCGGGAAGCGGTAAAGGAAGCAAACGGAAAGCCGTAACCTCGCGTTTTCTTAAAACGCGATCGCTTCGATCTCTTTTGCAAATTCTTCCGTTACGGGCATCGCACCGTCCGCCACTTTGTAGAGTTCCCCGTGGGTCTTCACGATGCCGTCAAGGAATTCCGTATACGGTCTCGAACACACGTCCAGCACGCCGATCTGATAGTTCTCCCCGTCGAACCGGCCGAGGTAGGACTGGTCGTACAGCGTGAAGTAATGCGCGCCGAGGCACATCGGATGCGACGCCGCACGGTGCATATACCGCCGGTACGCCACGCCGCGTTCGTGTTGGTTCTCCACACCGCGAAGCCCGGTCGCGTCCATGCCGCGGTCGAGCGCGCCGAAGTGGAACTCGCCGATGATGACCGGCTTTCCGGTCATTTGGGAGAAGCTCTCGATGCTGTCCCACGGATCCATGGAATAGCAGTTGAACGAGAACACGTCGGTGTACTCGCATCCTGCCGCCAGCGCCGGACTGGACAGCCATGCGTACCGGATGCCCAGGTTGAGGTGGTTCGGGTCGGCGCGTCGGGCCGCCTCCGCCGGAATCCGGATGTACCGGCGGATCATTTCCACGGTACAGTTCATGAGGTCGTCCGCCGCGCGTTTTCCGAAGGCTTCCGCCTCAAACGGGGTATACAGCGCGTCAAACGAGGCAAAGTCCGCGCCCCACGCTTCGTTCAGGGAGCCGATGGTGCCATACGTTTCACGAAGCTGTCCAATGATGTAATCCTTGGAAGACAGCTTTGCGTCCCTTGCCAGAGCATACGCCGCGAGGTTGATGTTGTTGACAAAGGCCCACGCCGGCTCGTTGGACATAAAGTAACCGAGGAGGTACGGGTCGTCCCGTTTTTCGTCGAGGAAATGCGCCCATTCCCGCGCGGATTGTTCGAATTCCGGCGAGAATACGTCCGGAAAATCGCGGAAAATGCCGGTGGAGGTGCGAGGATAGCCCGGGCCGATGATGACGTACGGGAGCTTTTCGCGGTCGATGAACTCCTTCTGGCTCCAGCACGCGACGGTATTGCAGCCCCAGCGAATCAGGCGGCGCCGGATCATGTCCGCCCAGGTGTTGTAGTAATCGTCGCCGAACGCGGCCGCCGCGTTGTGGAGGAAGAAATTGAAGTTTTCCGTCTCTCTTCCCTGCCAATGGCTCGTTCGCCAGCCCACCTCTCCCTTCGGCGGCAGGTCCTCACAGAGAGAAGTAATCCCGGTCAGGTTGCACAGGTCGCCGAGGCCGACGCAGTCGAAGCCCATCGAGAAGAACGCGAAGCCGTCGGGGTCGCACAGCCAGTGGCGGCGTCCGTCGTGAACCAGGGAGAAGAATCCGGTGCCGTCCCGCAGCTTTTTGCCGGTCCAGCCGCCCCATGCGGAGCGTTCCGGCAGCGGTGTTTCCCCGTGGTCCGCGGCTTCCTCACGGAGAACCTTCTTCAGTTCCTCGACGGAAGCAGTTTTGCCGGGCCAGTCCACGCCTTTTTTCTGGCCGAGCGCGTCGACCATTTTGACTTCCGCGAGCGGATAGTCCGGTTCGGCGTCAAGAATCTGCACGTTTTCGATGCGCAGAACGAGCGGTACGGGCGTTTTGTCCACGCAGATGGCAAAGCGGTGCAGGCGGTCGAGGTGGACGGGATGTCCATGGACGACGGTCTTCA
The DNA here is from genome assembly GCA_051892315.1 of Eubacteriales bacterium. Lineage (GTDB taxonomy): Bacteria > Bacillota > Clostridia > Oscillospirales > CAG-272 > UMGS1696. Next base: position 1,499 of record JBJFGC010000491.1, on the reverse strand, counting down.
GCTTGCCCGGGGTACGGGGCAGGAACAAATCCTTTGCGAACAGTGCGGAAAACGGGAGCGCGACACGGGTCGTGAGGTTCGGAAGCAGTCCCATTTTGATGTTCAGGTCGCACCAGTCGCCGTCGTTCTCCCAGAACTGCCAGCACACGCCCGCCGAGCGTTCGCCGCAGACCGTGAGATCCATCGAGAGGTACTGCCCGGGACGGACCGTCTCGCCGCAGAAGGTCCCGCGCGCAAAGTCCAGAACGAGCGAAGATGCGCCGCCGCCCGGGAACCGGTACAAGTGTTCGCCAAGGTCGACCGCACGATACGCTGTGAAAACAGACAAGTCAATCGTTTTCATCCTAAAAATTCCTTTCTCATGCTCTTCTTTCCTTGATAACATAACATTAAAATAGCATAAAACCTCTCTTTTGTCAAGATGTACAGAAAATTTTTCCACGAGGGCTGCATTTTTGGAACACAGCCCCACAATCCTCTGTTTTTCTTCAATTTTTCTGTTGACAATCCGGCCGCTTTCGTGTATAATAATACCATACATTGCCTGACACGAAAGTTTCCGGATGGATTCTGACGGAAAGGTGCTGCTGAAATTGATGAAACCCACGCAGAAATCCGTGGTTTTTTCGGCTGTGCCCCGACAGGCGCAGCCGATTTTTATTTCGGAAAAAGAAAGGAGGACGGGCCATGGCAACCAGAGTCGCAGTGATGGGAATCATCGTTGAGAAAAAGGACGCAGCGGAGCCGCTCAACGCGCTTCTGCATGAATACGGTGACTACATCGTCGGACGGATGGGGATTCCTTACCGGGCGCGCGGTGTGAACATCATTTCCATCGCCATCGACGCGCCGCAGAACGTCATCTCCGCTCTGTCGGGAAAAATCGGAAATCTGGACGGGGTCAGCGTCAAAACCGCGTATTCCAACATCGAAAGCAGCGACTAAATCGTCACGAAAGCTGCTTTTCCTATACATTTTCCGTTTCACGGAAAAATTTTTCTGCCCCAAAAGAAAGGACGGCACAACAAAATGGCCATTTACAACCCCAAATCTCTCCATGCGGAGGAATTTATCAACGACGAGGAAATCCTCGAAACCCTGCAGTACGCCGAAGAAAACAAGAACAACGTCGCGCTGATCGATGAAATTCTTGAAAAAGCCCGCCCGCGCAAGACCGCCGACGGCGTTCACTGTGCGGGACTGTCCCACCGCGAAGCGTCCGTGCTGCTCGCGTGTGACATTCCCGAAAAAGTGGAGCAGATGTACGCGCTCGCCGAAGAAATCAAACTCGCCTTTTACGGCAACCGCATCGTTATGTTCGCACCGCTGTACCTTGCCAACTACTGCGTCAACGGCTGCGTCTACTGCCCGTACCACTTCAAGAACAAGCACATCGCCCGGAAGAAGCTGACCCAGGAGGAAATCCGGAACGAGGTCATCGCGCTTCAGGATATGGGGCACAAGCGTCTTGCCATCGAATCCGGCGAGGACCCGGTCAA
>JBJFGC010000490.1:0-6472 GCA_051892315.1 Eubacteriales bacterium | reverse complement strand
TGCACAGGATTCTGGAACAGCTGGAACAAAACAATGCGCCGTTCAAAACCGTTGCCGAACAGTTCCGGCTGATCGAAAGCAATACAAGAAATGTCTATATTCCTGCAGGAAATGGTAGGGAGCTGATCGAACGGTACCGCTTTGGTGAGATCAGCAGGAAACTCATGCGTCAGCTTGGACAGTACAGCGTTTCTGTTTATGAAGACCATTTTCAAGCATTGTTTGCCGCAAATGACATCGAAGCCATCGGAGAAGATGTTTTTGTTCTGACCAATCCAGAGCTTTACGATCCTGCAACAGGACTTTCTCTGACTGCCGATGCCGGCAAGGCTGAATTTATTTGAACGAAAACAGACACCCGAAAGTTAGAACTTAACCTCCGGGCGTCTGTTTTTTGACATAATCCAATTTTTATTTCAACCCACACTTACGCAATGCTTCATCATCTGCATAACGTAAATGACTCTTTAATTATATATGACTTATTCCAATAAATCAAGAATTTCAGTATAACTTCATTTTTCAAAAACAAAAATATTTAAATGACATAATCCTTTTTTTAAATAAATATATTGACAAACACCTTTTTCGGTGCTATAATAATCCCGTAAGCAAAACTTCCAATACAATCCAATACAGAAAGGAGTGACCAATATGTCCATTCGTTTGGAGGTCTGGGGAGATTATGCCCTCTTTACCAGACCCGAAATGAAAACGGAACGGGTAAGTTATGATGTTATGACGCCGTCCGCCGCACGGGGAATCCTGGAAGCAGTCTTCTGGCACCCTGGCCTGGTGTGGCGGATCGACCGCATTCATGTCTGCCGTCCCATCCGGTTTACGAACATCCGCCGCAACGAAGTCAAGTCCACCTGCCCTGCCTCAAGAGCAAGAACCGTCATGGAACGCGGTACCGGAGAACTGTATCTCGTTGCCTCACAGGAAATTCAGCAGCGCGCGGCAATGATTCTGCGCGACGTTCATTATGTGATCGACGCACATTTCGATATGACCGTCAACGCCGCCCCCTCGGATCATCCCGGCAAGTTTCAGGATATCATCAAACGCAGGATAAAACGCGGACAATGCTATCATACCCCGTATTTCGGATGCCGTGAATTCCCTGTACAGTTCGCCATGTGCGATGAAATCCCCGCATGTCCGCCGGAGCTGACCGGAAACCGTGACCTGGGATACATGCTCTGGGATATGGACTTCAGCGATCCGAACAAGATCCGTCCATTGTTTTTCCGTGCCGAACTGAACAACGGGATACTGACGGTTCCTTCAAGAGACTCCGGGGAGGTGATCGGATGATTCTTCAGGCACTGGTTCGTCATTATGAAGATCTTGCGGCAAAAAAGAAAATCGCCTCGCCGGGCTGGAGCATGCAGAAAGTGTCCTATGCGCTTCACCTTGACGACAACGGTGAAATTCTGCAAGCGATCCCCTTGAAACAGGAAGTTATAAAAGGAAAGAAAACCGTGCAGGCTCCGCAGGAATGCAAGGTTCCCTCTCCTGTGAAACGAACGGTTGACAAAACCGCGAATTTTCTCTGTGATCACTCGGGTTACCTTCTCGGCGTTGACACCAAAGGGAAGCCTGAGAGAACCGCGGACTGTTATAGAGCCTGCCGCGAACTGCATGAAACGATTCTCGATAGCGTTGATACGCCTGCCGCGAAAGCCGTTCTTGCTTTTTTTAAGAATTGGATACCGGAAAAAGCGTCCGAAAATCCTGCCCTCACCGATGTATGGGAGGATCTCATTTCAGGCGGCAATCTGATTTTTTACTATAATATGCTGCCTGTGCACGAAGACCCGGAAATAAGGCAGGCTTGGCAGACCCATTACCAGTCGGACGGTGACGGGCCGGACATGCCCTGTCTTGTAACAGGAAAAACCGGTCCGGCGGAAGCCATTCATCCTTCCATCAAAGGTGTGATGGGCGCACAGTCCTCCGGTGCCGCACTTGTTTCCTTCAATGCACCTGCCTTTTGTTCCTATGGAAAAGAACAGAATCTGAACGCCCCCACCAGCAAGTATGCCGCGTTTGCCTACACGTCCGCACTGAACTACCTCATCGCGGATACCGAACATACCGTTCGCATCGGTGACACGACCGTACTTTTCTGGGCGGAAGGTGCGGAACCAGCCTATCAGGGATTGTTCGGAGGAATGTTCAACGGGACTCCGCAGCAATATTCCGAAGCTGACCTCCGGGAGAAAACCAGAAAGCTGCTTCACGGCGAACCTGTTGAATATGATGAAACCCTTCTTTCCCCCAACCGGACCTTCTATATTCTCGGAATCTCTCCCAATGCGGCACGCCTTTCCGTTCGTTTCTTTTTGAAGAACACCTTCGGTGCGTTCCTTGAGAAGATCAAAAATCATCACGACCGTCTGGAAATCGCCCGCACAGCGCATGATTCCTTTGACACAATTCCCCTATGGCGGATGCTTCAGGAAACGGTAAACCTGAACTCCCGCGACAAATCTCCGTCTCCGAACATGGCAGGAGCTGTCCTGCAGTCCGTTCTTACCGATACCCGTTATCCCGCAACACTACTAAACGGTGTAACGCTGCGAATCCGCGCAGACCATGAAATCAATCGTGAACGAGCCGCCATTATCAAAGCGTATTATCTTAAAAACAAGCACGAAGAAGTACCAGAGGAGGTGTTGACCGTGTCCCTCAACCGCGAAACCGATTATGTTCCCTATTGTCTCGGACGGCTGTTTGCCGTATATGAAAAAATCCAGTCCGCTGCAAATCCAGGACTGAATTCTACCATCAAGGACAAATACTTCAGCTCCGCATCGGCTACTCCTGCGGTGATTTTCCCGACACTCGATAATTTATCGAAGAACCATCTGAAAAAACTGCGCAGAGACCATCCCGGATTTGCCGTGAATCTGGAAAAACAACTTTTGGAAATTGCAGACAAGCTTCCTATTCAATACCCTGCAAGAATGACCCTTGCACAGCAGGGATCGTTCCAGCTCGGATATTACCATCAGGTCACAACATTCTATACCAAAAAACAGGAGGATATCGAAAATGGCTGAAATCATTAAAAACCGCTGCGAATTTGTCATACTGTTTGACGTTGAAAACGGAAATCCCAACGGGGACCCGGACGCGGGAAACATGCCCCGCGTGGACCCTGAAACCGGTCTCGGTCTGGTGACGGACGTATGTCTCAAGCGCAAAATCCGCAACTACATCGAAAACGTCAAGGAAGATGAACCCGGCTACCGCATTTACATCAAGGACAACGTACCGCTGAACCGCAGCGACAACGAAGCGTATCTGGCGCTGAATCTGACGGAAAAGAACATCAAGGAAAAGAAAAAAGAAGATCCCGAACTCGATAAAAAAATCAGAGACTGGATGTGCAAAAACTTTTACGATATCCGTGCCTTCGGGGCTGTTATGACCACGTTCGTAAAATCCGCTTTGAACTGCGGACAGGTTCGCGGTCCCGTACAGATGGGATTTGCAAGAAGCGTCGAACCGGTCGTTCCTCAGGAAATCACGATTACCCGCATTGCAATCACAACCGAAGCAGACGCGGAAAAGAAGGGGACCGAAATGGGACGCAAATACATCATTCCCTACGGACTGTACCGCTGCGAAGGTTATGTTTCCGCCAATCTTGCCCGAAAGACGACCGGCTTCACCGAAGATGACCTTGCTCTTCTGTGGGACGCTATCCTGAATATGTTCGAATTCGATCATTCGGCTTCCCGCGGCAAGATGGCGGTTCGGGAATTGATCGTATTCCAACATGATTCCGAGCTCGGCTGCGCTCCGGCGCACAAATTATTAGAAACCGTTCACGTGGAACGTACGGAAAAGGACGGTTCTCCCGCCCGTTCCTACAGCGACTATACCGTTACCGTGGATGAAGCCTCTCTTCCCGACGGTGTAACCTGCACCCGTATGATATGATGAATACGGAAGACGATGATCTCCTCCTTCTGTCCGGACTTCAGCACTTTGCATTCTGCCGCAGGCAATGGGCGCTGATTCATGTGGAAAATCAATGGGCGGAGAATCTGCATACCGTGGAGGGAAATCTGATGCACGAAAAGGCTCATGATTCCACCCTCCGCGAAAGCAGAGGAGACCTGTACATTCTCCGCGGAATCTCCATTCGCTCCGCAGCGCTCGGCATATCCGGCCAGTGCGATGTTCTGGAATATCACAGGGGAACTGCGGGAATCCCGCTGCCGGGCAAGGAAGGCTTATGGCAGCCCTATCCCGTGGAATATAAAAAAGGGGCACCAAAAGAGAATATCGCCGACCGTTTGCAGCTGTGCGCACAGGCCATGTGCCTTGAAGAAATGTTATGCTGTGATATTCCCGAAGGAGCATTGTTCTACGGTGAGACCCGCCGTCGTGAAATCGTGGAATTTTCCGAAGATATACGGGGCACCGTCCGCAGCTATCTGCTGGAAATGCACGACTATGCGAAGCGCGGCTATACTCCACGGGTCAAGCCCACAAAATCCTGCAGCGCATGTTCGCTCAGGGAATTGTGTCTGCCCAAATTGCTCCGGCAAACCTCCGTAAAAAGATATATTGCAGAAGCATTGGAGGAAAAGGAATGAAACAACTGCTGAACACTTTGTTTGTCACCTCCGAGGATATCTATCTGTCGCTGGAGGGAGAAAATGTTCTTGCCAACCGCAGCGGTCAGACGGTGGCACGCTATCCCCTCCATACTCTGCAGAGTATTCTTTCGTTTTCCTACGCCGGGGCGTCTCCCGCTTTGATGGGCGCCTGTGCGGAACGCGGCATTGCCCTCTCTTTCTGTACACCACGCGGAAAATTTCTTGCGCGTGTCTGCGGGGAAACCAGCGGCAATGTACTGCTGCGCAGAAAACAATACCGTGCGGCGGATGATCCATCCGAAAGCTGTGAAATTGCGAAAAACATGATCCTCGGTAAAGTTTACAATGCGCGCCACAGCATCGAACGAACCCGGCGAGATCATGGGATGCGGGTCGACTCGGAACGTCTGCCGGATATTTCACGCCTTTTTCATGGCACTCCCAATCATGGGATGCGGGTCGACTCGGAACGTCTGGGCAAGGTCTCCAATCAATTGAAGGAATTGTTCCATTCCATCCAAAACTGCACCGATCTTGACACTCTGCGCGGATTGGAAGGAATCGGGGCATCCGCATATTTTGGGGTATTGGATGAAATGATCCTGAGTCAGAAAGAAAACTTTTCCTTCAATGGCAGAAACCGCAGACCTCCGCTTGATCCGATCAACGCGATGCTGTCCTTTGCCTACAGTCTTCTTGCCCATGATTGTTCCGCCGCGCTTGAAAGTGTCGGACTGGATTCCTATGTGGGATTCATGCACCGCGACCGTCCCGGCAGAAGTTCTCTGGCACTCGATCTGATGGAAGAACTGCGCCCGTGTATGGCGGATCGTTTTGTCCTGACTCTGGTCAATAACCGTGTGATCAAAGAAAACGATTTCGAATATCAGCCTGCAGGAGCAGTACTGCTTACAGAAAGCGGACAAAAGATCTTTCTGAAAAGCTGGCAGGAAAAGAAAAAAGATACGTTGACCCATCCCTATCTGAACGAAAAGTTGTCGTGGGGAATGATTCCTTATCTTCAGGCGATGCTGCTTGCGCGGTATCTGCGCGGTGATCTTGACGCCTATCCGCCATTTTTGTGGAAATGAGGTCAAGAGATGCTTGTTTTAATTACATACGATGTAAATACAGAAACCTCCGCGGGAAAGAAACGGCTGCGACAGATTGCCAGACAATGTGTGAATTATGGACAGCGTGTTCAGAATTCCGTATTTGAGTGCAAACTGGACGCCGCACAATGTAAAATCCTGCAGGCAAAACTGCTTGGGATCATGGATTCCGAAAAGGACAGCCTGAGATTTTACTATCTCGGCAACAATTATGAAAAGAAAATCGAGCATTTCGGCTGTAAGGAAACTTATATGCCGGATGATCCGATGATTCTTTGAGCTGTGCGAAGTGAAAGCAAACAGACAATTCCAAGGAGGTTCGCGCGCGCAAAATGCCGTTTTTGGGAACTGTTCGTTCTGTTTGAACATTGGGATAAGGTAGAAACGAAACAAAAAATGATTATTATAAGCAAAATTCCGCAAAATTTTTGTGCAATTTTCTGTCACTCCCCTCGCGGGGAGTGTGGATTGAAATAAGCCATGCGCGGGTTGCGTTCGCGAGTACGTCCAGTCACTCCCCTCGCGGGGAGTGTGGATTGAAATCCGGCACACCTTGAACCATTGCAGAGTGACGGGGCGTCACTCCCCTCGCGGGGAGTGTGGATTGAAATTTACGTATCGTCCGAAATAATCAGGTTTATCCGCGTCACTCCCCTCGCGGGGAGTGTGGATTGAAATCGAATGTATGTGGCACATACGAGGCATCGACACTGTCACTCCCCTCGCGGGGAGTGTGGATTG
>JBJFGC010000489.1:0-27561 GCA_051892315.1 Eubacteriales bacterium | reverse complement strand
GAGGTCACGCCGGCCGCGGGCATCTGGAGAAGCGGCACGCCGGACTTATATAAAGCGTTGGTCGCGTTACGGTCACCATTGAGGTTGAACTCGGACGCGCTGAACCATCTTGCTCCGCCGCCGAGCCAGATGACGGCAATCTTCTCCCGGATTTCGGGATGCAGCAGAATGGCGGAGGAGACGTTCGTAATCGCGCCGATGGCTGCGATATACGTCATTTCATCGGACTCCATAACGTGGCGGCAGATGGCCTCGGCCGCCTCGGAAGGCACGGGAGTGTTTTCATCCGGCATTCTCTCGACGGAACCGCGGTAGTACGGCGGAATCGCAGCGCCGCGGGACTGCTGCACGAGCTTCGTGCAGATGCCGATTTCGCGGTAGCTGCGCTCCATCCCGTCTGCGTAGGATTCGCTCCGATCGTTATGGAACGGCGCGGCGCAGACAGCGACCAGGTTGATTTTGTCCGGCGAGAGCATAGCCAGGGAAAGCGCAAATTGGTCATCGATTTCGTTGTACGTATCGGTATCAAGAATCACGCGCTTGATGCCGGGCTTTCTGAGTTCTTCCTGAATACGAAACATGGCAAATCTCCTTGAAAGATAAAAAATGGAAAACAAAGCTGTTCTTTGTCAGGGTCTTAACGGGAAGTACTTGGACAGGGTTTCCTGCGCGGCGGTTCTGCGCTCGGAGAAGAAATCCTCCAGATTGTTGTCCGCCGCACAGCTCCGGATCAGGCGGTACGTCGCGTCGGCCACCGTCGGGTAGGCGTTGCCGAACGCCAGTGCAAAGTCGAACGAGGCGGTATCCAGAATCAGGTCCAGCATGTTCACCGAATCGTTGTCGCGCAGAATCTCAATCATGTGATGCTCCACGTATTCGTCGTACAGGTAACCGTACGACGCGGCGTTGAGCGCGGACAGGAGAATCGCCGGAACCTCTCCGTTCGTGTGATTTTTCGGAACAGCAAACACCAGCTCGGTGTTGGAAATCAGCGTCCGGTATTCATCCCCCTCGTCCCCCTTCGGCAGCGGCAGGACACCCCAGTCCGCGGACGCGTTGGTCATCCACGCCATAACGTACAGGTAGTCCACAAGAAACGCCGATTCGCCTCCGGAAAAACAGTTCACCGCTCCCGCGGATGCGTCGGTGATGGCATACGAATCGCTGTACAGCGCGGCCAGCACATCCATTGTCCCCTGCACGGATTTGGCGGTATAACCGATCACCGGAATCGCGCGCCGGCCGGTCTTGATGTAATCGTTCCCTGCCGACTTGAACACAAGGTCCGTGAGACGTTCCGCCGGATTCTGCGTGGTAATCGTGTAGCGGGCAGGAAGGCCGGCGGCTGCGCGTTCGTCGTTGCCGGTGCGGACCGCTTCTGTAAGCGCCATGAGGGCATCCCACGTCCAGGTGCCGTCGATCACGGAACGGTACAGGACGTACGGGTCTGCCCCGGCCTCCTCAAGGATGGTTTTGTTCATGTACACCGCCGAAAATGCCGATGGAGAAATGCACGCGTCCCCCGCCACACCGTAGGTCGCGTAACCGCCGGACGTCATGTCGGACGACTCCTGATTGAAATACGGCTGCTCGATGTCAAAAAACGGAAGCGTGCGCATATTGATAAGCGTATCCGCAGCACGGAACTGGCCGATCAAATACACCGGCACCATCAGCAGGTCCGTGTAATACGTATCCGCCGCGACTGCCTGCGTAAGTTCCGACAGCATGGTCGACGCGTCCGTCACAGAAGTGATAAGCGTGACGTCGAACTGTTCCGCCACGTCCTCATTCCGTTCCACAATCCGGCGGTTGAGCTGCGTACCGGTGTCGTCAGGATCGATGTAATCCTTCGTCGGGGTGGTGATGAAAAAAACCGCGCCGCCGTAATCCCGTTCCGGCAGTTCCGCGAGATATCTTCGGGACAGCGTATAATTGTCCTCCCCGACCCAGCGGGTATATTCCTCCGCCGTGTAACGTTCGGTTTCGGCAGCTTCTTCGGCAGAGGCTGCGGTCTCCGATAAGGGAAGATCGGTCATGTCGTTGACTATGATAAACCCGCACGATGTCGCCTGAAGGAGGAAAACCGCTGCGGCAGCCAGCGCGGCAAAGGGCGGGATTCGCTTGCATTTCATTTGTAATTTACTCCATTTAAGGAAAATTCGATCAATTTCAGAAGTCTTTTCAGACCGTCTGTTTTATTATAATACAGAATGCATGAAAAATCCATATTATAATGTAAAAAATCCTGTCCGCTCTTTTCTTTCTGCGGATTTTTCTTTTTTGGGCGGGAAATTGGAAAATTTACCCAAAAATGGATTGGAATTATTTACATGTTAATAATTTGGTGATATTATGGTATAATCGGAAGCACAGGGAGAAGATTTCCATCGTCTCCTTTATGGAATTTCGCTTTCCGGCATTGTCCGTTTCGATTCAACTTCAATTGGAGGAATTAAAATTATGAGAAAAACAAAAAAATCCAGGAAGAACGTTTTCATCCCTACCCTGCTGATCGCTCTTTTCGCGTCCCTTGCCCTTCCCGCGGCGGCGGACTGTCTCTATGAAACCGAGACGCCTGACTTTGACGTTGTCGTGGACGGTTTCGCCTACGAGGGGAGTCTGCTGTCCGTCAACGACATCGCGTACGTCTCGCTGCGGGAGTTCGCGTGCATGGCAGACAACTCGGTCGTCTGGTGGGACGAGGAGGAATGCGCTGCCTACGTCCGGACCGATTCACTGACGCTGCGCGCGCCGGAGGACGAGTTTTATCTGGAGGCCAACGGTCGGATGCTGTGGTGCGAATACGGTGTGTTCACGGAAAATGACATTCTGTACGTCCCGCTGAGCCGCGCAGCAAAGGCGTTCGGTTTTGACACGACCTACGTTTTTGAGGACAATACCACCTACCTGACCCGTCTGTGCAGCGCCGTAGTGCCCGCGGAAGACTATTACGACAAGGATGAGGTCTACTGGCTCTCGAAAATCATCCACGCGGAAGCACAAGGAGAACCGCTGCTCGGAAAAATCGCGGTCGGCAACGTGATTCTGAACCGGGTCGAGTCGGAGGAATTTCCGGACACCATCTACGAAGTGATTTTCGATAACGACCACGGCGTCCAGTTCACCCCGACCATCAACGGCGCCATCGAACAGGACCCGAACGAAGAATCCATCGCCGCCGCCAAGCTGTGTCTGGACGGCGCGGTCCTGAGCGAAGCCATCCTCTACTTCTTAAACGAAAGCATCGCCACCAGCCTCTGGATTCCCCAAAACTGCAAATTCGTCATGTCCATCGGCGGCCATGAGTTCTACGCCTGAGGGAAATGTTCGCGGGGAGGGTACTCTTTGAAAAGGTTCTCTCCCCGGAGATGACCGCCCTGCCCTCCAAAACTTTTCATCCGGGCCAACCGGCACAAAGGCCGAACCATGCGTATGCGCTGCATTGTACTTGATCCAAAAAACAAAATCAGGTGCAAGTCCTACGATTTGCACCCGGCTTTGTTCCGCAGTCGATGGCATTGCTCCCTTCACAAAGCATCCACCCTGCGGCGGATGCGGCGGACATCGGAGGCCATTTGCAGACTGTCGCGCAGAAGGCGGATTTTGGATTCGCGGTGATTGAGCACCGTCACGGGGTACTCTGCGATGGAATAACCCAGCTTTTCGGCAAGCAGAAGGGCTTCAAAGTCAAAGGCCCAGCCGTCCACCTCAGCCAGCGAGAAAATGCTTCGCGCGGCGTCCGCACGGAACAGTTTGATGCCGCACTGGGAGTCCGTATAGCAGAATCCGGCCGAACACGCCAGCAACCGCACGTACGCACGGGATGCCAGACGGCGCAGGGGCGTGTAGCCCGCGTAACCGTCCACTGCGATCGCGCGGGAACCGATGAGAACATCCGCGGAAAACGACGGCTCTGCCATGTGCTCCGCCATTTTCCAAAGAACCTCCGTCCCGTACGCGAGGTCGCAGTCCGTGAAGGCGCAGATCTCCCCACGCGCGGCCATCATTCCAAGACGGACGGCGTGTCCCTTCCCCCGGTTTTCCTCCGAGCGAATCACACGAATCTCTCCGCGCGTCAGGGACAGCTCCCGCGCGGTCTGCTCGACCACGGCACCACAGCCGTCCGTCGAACCGTCATCGGAAAAGAGAAGCTCGTACCACGCCGGACCCTCGGGGCGCTCCATTGTCTCCGCGAGGGTACGGACGCAGGAGGCGGCGATGGAACGCTCGTTGTACATAGGAAGAACAATGGACAGATCCATAACATCACGCTCCAAAAATGGAATAGTTGACCTCCACGGTCAGCGAAAAAGGCATCGGGCACGCGGCCAGACGCGCCCGTCCGGCCTCCGTGGTTTTGTAGTAAAACGGCGTCATGGTAAAAAGCGCGAGCAGCTCGTCCGTATGCGTAAGCGTAACCGAGTACGTGAGCCGCTCGCGGGACCATTCGGAAAAACCGTCCGGTACGGCGGGAAGTTCCCCGGACACGTGAACGTCGTCGTAAAGCAGGCGGCGCATTTCCATAAGGTGGCCGGCCCCTGACGAAACAACCGCCAGAATGCCGTTCTTTGTCAGAACGCGCTTCGCTTCGGCGCCGGCGACCGGTGCAAACAGACTCACGGCGGTGTTCATACAATGGTCGGCAACGGGAAGACGGAACAGATTCCCCGGCAGAAAATACGCGGCCGTCCCTGCGTCAAACGCCGCGCCGACGCCGTCTGCGGGCATCAGTCCGCTGCGCACGGCACGCTTACAGGCCCTCTCCGCCGCGTATTTGGACGCATCAAAGCCAACGGCAAGAACTTCCCCGCCGGTTTGTGCCGCGAGACGGCCGGTCAGGCGGCAGGTATGGTAACCCTCTCCAGAGCCCATATCGCACACCGTAAGAGACGATTCCGCGGCATGCGCGGCGATAAGCTCGGCGAGGCGATCTGTGATGCGGTCGTAGCAGCCGAGGGAGAGAAAGGCTTCTCTTGCCCGCACCATCTCGCGTTCATCGCCGGTGCGGGCGTTTTTTTCCTTTCCCGGCGGCAGAAGGTTGACGTAGCCGCATTTCGCAAGGTCAAACGTGTGTCCGGCGGTACAGCAGAGGCTTCGCTCCCGGCGGATCAGCGCGGCGCCGCAGACCGGACATACCAGAAGATTCAAAACGTTTGTCATGGCATGCTCCCCCTTTGTTCGTCAGTCCAGAATCGTTTTCACCAGCTTCGCGTGTAGAGCGTAGCGCGCGTAATACGCGCCGTTGGTACAGGTCGAAAGGGTGAGAATGCGGTCGTTCTTATTAAAGGTGACGTCCTTTTCCTTGGCGGAATTATCACGCAGCTCCTCGGCAAACGCGATAAAGTCCTCCGCGGAAGTAAAGCCGGTGCGGAAATAATTGTAGTCGTAGCGGGTTTCATAAATCGAGAACGGCTCGTATACAAAGACGCCGTCCGGTGTGTAAATGTAGATATACGTACCGTTGAAATAGTCGTCCTTGAAGAATTTCGTCACGTCATGGAACATGGAGCCGGTGGTGATGTTGTGGCCGTAAATGACCGTGTTGAAGTTGCGCGTGATGGATTCGTCGCAGCGGAAATCAACGAAAATCGAGCCAACGGGCAGAAAATCCCCCGTATAGGCGTGGTCGAGGTAGTAATCGTTGTCCTCCCCCTGTACGAGCGGATAATTGATTTCCGTCCCCTCGATGGTAATCCAGCCGTAAATGTCCGGGTTAATCTGCGCGAGCGAGGCAAGACCGGCACGCATTTTTTCCAGCTCCTCGTTGTATTCCTTCTTTTCGGCGGCGGGTTCCTCCGCGCTCTGCGCCTCCATTCCGTTCCGGATGGAAGTCATGTCGGACAGCGACGGCGATTCCCGGTCGGCGGTCAGGTATTTCACTTCTCCTTCGTCGGGCCGGAACGCGCTGGACAGATCCATGGAAAAGCCGGTGGAGAAAAATTCCTCCTCGAGACGGCTGTAAATTTTCTCGCCGCGCTGCTTGCCGATAAGATTCTGAATCAGGAGCGCACAGCTTGCCACAAACACGGTCAGGCAGACCAAAAACACAATCCGCCGCAGAATTTCCAGCGGGGATGTCTTGGCGGCGCGTTCGGCAGCCTCATTCAGCTTGATGTCACTCTCGTTCAGCTCATCAAGGGAATTGAGAAACGCACCGTTTCGGAAATCCTCCTCCGACGGTTCGTCAATGGATAGCTCATCCTCGACGTCTTCTCGTTCCGCGGACGAATGGCCGAGCGCATTTTTTATTTGATCGGATAACTTCATGGGTACCTCATGCGGATTTCGGGATAAAATGGGAGACCGGCGCGGCAAAATACAGGCCTTGCGGCGCCGGATGCTCCGTTGAAAGAGTTCTTTCCCTTATATTATACAACGATATCCGCCGAAAACAAGTGGTTGACCCGAGAATTCTCCGATTTTTCACTGACTTTTTACAATTCCCGGGCAGAGAAAGGAAAATTTTTTTCTGAAATTCTGAAAATTCTATGGACAAATCAAAAGAACCGTGCTATAATAGAGGGGCAGAAAGATGGAAGCATAGCTCAGTTGGTCAGAGCGTTCGGTTCACATCCGAGAGGTCTTGGGTTCGAGCCCCAATGTTTCCAGAAAAATCGTCTTACAGGTTCTCCTGTAAGACGTATGCAGAATTACGGGATAGGGAGGAGCGGTTTTGCTCTTTCTTCCTTCAAGGAAGATCCCGTATATTTTTCTGCCCATATATTGTACAAAAGTAAAATCTAAAAAACAGAGGAGCGAAGGTTATGAACGCAATGGAAGCACGGCTGAACGCGCTGCGCGGGAAGCTGACGGAGCTTGGTCTGGACGCCATCTACGTAAATTCGGCGGAAAACCACCTTTACATGTCCGGCTTTGACAATCCGGACGGGCATCTGGTCATCACAAAGGAGAAAGCATATGTTTTTGCGGATTTCCGCTACATCGAGGCGGCGCGCGCAGAAGCATATACCGGCTTTGAGGTTTGTCTGCCGGGCAAGCCGACGCTGAACGAAATCGTCCGCGACGGCGGGGTAAAGACCATCGGCTACGAAGACCGCCGGATGACCTGCGCGGCGCTGGCCGGTCTGAAGAAGACGCTGGACGGCATGGGAGTGGAATTCTGCCCGGTCGGCGGGATTTTCACCGAAATCCGTTCGTACAAGACGGACGATGAGGTCGAGAACATTCTCGCGGCACAGCACATTGCCGAGGGAGCGTTCGAGCACATTCTCAAGGTCATCACCCACGACATGACCGAGACAGAGGTCGCAGCGGAGCTGGAATATTACATGAAGAAAAACGGCAGCGAGAAGCCGTCGTTTGACACAATCTGCGTTTCCGGTACGGCATCGTCGCGTCCGCACGGAGTGCCGCGTCCGGTGAAGCTGGAACAGGGATTCCTCACCATGGACTACGGCGCGATGGTGAAGGGATATCACTCCGACATGACCCGTACCATTGTCATCGGCAAGGCGGACGAGGATATGCGGAAGCTGTACAACACGGTTCTGCAGGCGCAGCTGGCGGCCATTGACGCAATCACGGAGGGGGCAAAGAACGCGGACATGGACAAGGTGGCGCGCGACATCATTGACGGCGCGGGCTACGCAGGCTGCTTCGGCCACTCGCTCGGCCACGGCGTCGGTCTGGAAATTCACGAGCAGCCCGGTCTTTCCGGCGGCATGGGCGACACGACCCTGAAGGCCGGTCAGATTGTAACGGTTGAGCCGGGGATCTACATCGAAGGCAAATACGGCTGCCGGATTGAGGACATGGTTCTCGTAACGCCCGGCGGAAAAAAGAATCTCACAAACTGCCCGAAAGAGCTCATCGAGGTCTGAGCGGACAAAATACAGCGGCGGCTGGTATCAAACCAACCGCCGTTATTGTTTTTACATGTAACCGCCTTCCCGCTCGGGGAAGGACTGATATTCTTCCGTTTCGATCATCAGTTCCTTCATAAACCTGCAAAATTCATTCACTCTTTCCGCTTCCTCCGGTCCGACCTTTTCGTTCAGCCCGTCATTATGCGCAATCGTCGCATCCGCGAGAATTCCGCAGGTTTTTCCGTTCATCGTGAAGCGTACCTCAAAATAAGTCATCGGCTGGATCCGTTCTTCCTCCGCACGCACGTCTTCCGGTATCTCGTACAGTTTAAGCTCCACGATTTTGTCATAAATCGCAGTGATTACCTCGTCCGACGGCATATACTCCGTCTTTGCGATACCGTTCCGGATGAGATCTTTCTGGATATAACCCTCGTAGGTATCGAAAATATTCTTCTGTTCCGGCAAAACCCAGTCTGCATAGTAAACCGCAAAATCCTCCGGTACCCCATCGGGCGTCGAACGTCCGCCGCAGCCGTTGAAAAGAAGCAGCACAGCGATCCCCATAAGCATACAAAGCAGGCGTTTCATCGCTCAGATCTCCGTGTCTTCTTATAATTTTTAACGTGAGTTCGATGGAGAGGACTTCCCCGAAAAAGCCCTCCCCGTCGAACTCATGTCGTTTAATTTCTGTCGTCTCCGTGGATTCGCCGGTACTTTTTCACATACGGTTTTTCCAGCCACCGCTTGAAACGGAAGAACAGATTTCGCTTATCCCGAATCGGCGGCACAATGATGCAGTACAGTCCCGCAGACTTCGCGGCAGCGGCGTCGGTCAGCAGCTGGTCGCCGAGCAGAACCGCGTTGTCCGGAACGGCCCCCAGGTCGCGCATGGCGGCCTTCAGCTTTCGGGTCGCCGGCTTGCGCGCCTTCGCGTAGGCGACGTAGCCGAAATTCTGATTGAACAGGGACACCCTCGCCTCGTCGTTATTCGAGACAAACGCGACGGTCACGCCCTTTTCGTTCATGTTCCGGCACCACTTCACCACGTTTTCCGGCGGCGTCGGGTCGTCGTACGTTGCAAGGGTATTGTCGATGTCGCAGAAGATATACTTTTTTCCGAGCGCGGTCAGGTGTTCCGGTGTGACAAGCTCAAACCGTTCGGTCATTTCGTCCGGAAGAAGGTATTTTTCAAAAATCATTTTGTTTCCTCCGCGTTCCGTATGGCGTCAATCCGCTGTCCGACCGTCGGGTGACTATGCTCCAGAGCCACAAGGACGGGATGCGGATTCAGCTCGGCGAAGTTGTCGCGCGTGAGCTTTTTGAGAACCGACACCATCGCTTCGCCGTACCCCAGTTCCACGGCCATCCGGTCCGCACGATATTCGTACCGCCGTCCGAGAATGGAAGACGGAATGTTCAGAAGGGTCATAGCGGGCGTCAGGAGCACGCCGGTCAGCGCGAGAATGGCGAAGGCAAAATTGACGTCCGGGAAGCCGTAGTCCGTCGAAATCTGCGGAACGGCAGCGAACGCGGCAATCAGCGCGGTCAGAACCGCCATGCGCAGGAGGTTGTACGCGCTCATTTTCGCGGTATCGCCGTGACGGAAATGCCCCAGCTCATGCGCGAAAACAGCGGCAATTTCGTCTTCGGTATAGTTTTCGACCAGGTTGTCGTACAGGGCGATTTTCTTGAACCGGCCAAGCCCTGTACAGAACGCGTTGACCTTGGTCGTCCGGCGGGAAGCGTCCATGACACGGATGTCGGTCAGCTCATAACCGGCGTCGCGGAACATCCGGACCAGCGTATCGCGGAGAGGACCGTCCGGAAGGGGCGTAAACTGGTTGAAAACGCGCATAAACGTCATGGACAGCATGGACACGGCAAGCGAAACCACCGCCGCCAGCACAAAGACCGCCGCGAAAAACCACAGTCCCATGAGATCGTACATCAACATGGCGAAGCACATGAGCACGACATTGACCAGCAGGTTGATGACAAAATTGCTGATGGTATCGGTGACAAAGGTTTTTCCGCTCGTTTTGTTGAACCCATACTTTCCTTCGATTTTCATGGTGACGTAATACTCATACGGGAGAGACCACACCGTCAGAAGCAGCGCGTAAAGGAGCATGAGCAGAATGGATTTGAGGTACGCTCCGCCCGGCATGGCACCATAGACCGTCGAGAGAACATTGGTTCCAAAGAGAACCACGCCGAGAACAAAATCCGCGAGGGTACTCACCAGCCCCGCGCGGGACTTTTCCGCGGAATATTCTCTCCACCGCGCATACTCCGCCTCGTCGTAAATATCCCGGACATTCTCCGGCAGCGGTTTTTTCTTCTGCCGTACCGCAAGACAGCGCATCACAAGGTCATACGCCAGATTCAGCGTCATGACTGCCAGAAAAACAAACTTAAACATCATAAAAAATGGAGGTATAAGTCCTTGGGGAGGGTACTTTTTCCAAAAAGTACCCTCCCCAAGAAACTTTATTTGATTCCAACGATCGAATTGCTTTCGTCGCCCTTGTAGGAGTTTTCAAGGAGTTCGGTCAGGGCGATGGCGTCGTCGATGCCGAGGCCTTCCGGCGAACCCTTGCCTTCGATGACCGCGTCAACGAACTGTTCGAGAGGGGACTTCTTCGGGCGCGGGAGATCGGGCTTGATGAAGCCGCCGACGATGCCGTCGAGCTTCTGGCTGGAGAACTGGACATCCTCACCGTGAGCGATCATGGAGCCGCGGGTACCGTAGATTTCGATGGTCTGGGGGGAGTTATGGGAGTCGAAGCCGGTTTCGGCAACGCCGAGCGCACCGCCCTCAAATTCCGCGATGGCAACCGCATTTTCGTCCACGGGCTTGCCATAGGGAGAGGTGAACATTCCGGTGACTCTCTTCGGCTTGCCGAGGAAGTATGCGAGAAGGTACATCGGATGGCAGCCGAGGTCCATCATCGCGCCGCCTGCTGCGTCCTTCTTTTCAAACCAGTAGTCGGGGAGCCAGTTGCCGGAAACGCCCGAGTGAGCGTCACGGGTACGGACGAGGGTCACGTCGCCGAACGCACCTTCTTCGATCATGCGCTTTGCGAACTGAACGCACGGACGGCCGCGCTGCGGATAGCTGATAACGAAGGTAACGCCGGCTTCTTCTACGGCGGCCTTCACGTCAAGACATTCCGCAACGGTGGGACAGAGCGCCTTTTCGGTGAAGATATGCTTGCCTGCCTTTGCAGCCTTTACGAGAATGTCATGGTGCGCGGTGGTCGGCGCGTCGCAGACAACGGCCTCCACGTCCTCTCTCGCCAGAAGGGTGTCGAGGCACGGAACAAATTCGCATCCCAGTTCCTTCGCCCACGCTTCTCCGCGTGCGGTATCGTCATCCCACACGGCGACGATTTCGCACTTTCCGCAGTTCTTCACAAAGTTGGCGTAGCCGCCGGCATGTACGTGCCACTTTGAAAGCATTGCTACTTTTAACATGATGGTTTCCTCCATTGGGTTTTATAGAAATTTTGTTTTGTCTGAACTATGACTCAGGGGAACGCTGTCCCCCGTCAAAACCACTTTGTCAGGTTTTTGTCCACTGTTCGATAAAGTCAGCGAGGGGAGTGCTGTCTTCGAGGCCGTGGGGATGGTGGCCGCAGCCCTTCTTCCCGACACAGAACAGGGGGAGTCCGTGTTCCTTGTAATACTTCTCCAGTACGATGTCGTTTTCAACGTACGGGACGACCGGATCGGCGTCACCGTAAACGAGGGCAACAGGAATATGGTGCTCCGCTAAAACCGGAATCTTATCGATCGGATGGCCGCGGTACGTGAGAAGCGCGGGCAGATCAAAACCGTAAGCGTCCACGATTTCACGCCATCCTGCGTCCCCTTCGCCGAGCGCGTCGCCGATGCCGAAGCCCATCGGACAGGAGAGCAGGTTCATGACCGGTGCGTCCAGATAGAGAAACGCGGCATACTCCGGATGACGCGCGGCAAAGTTGACGGAGCAAATGCCGCCGCAGCTCATGCCGACGCAGGTGAACCGCCGCTCCAGACCAAATTCGTCCGCAATGAAGTCAGCGAAACGGGCCTTGGCATCCGAATCGGCATCGGTCCCCCAGCGGTTGACGTTCTGCAGGAAGCAAAGGTGCCAGCCACGCCTCAGAAGCTCGATTTCGAGCGCCGGAAACGCGCCGAAATATTCCATTTTCATCATCCAGCGGCCCTGCGGTTCGGGCTTATCCGGAAAAACGATGAGAGCGTCGCGATCCTCAAACTTGAAATCCGCGCGGCGAAAACCCGCGAATTCGGAATCGGTATACATCATAGAGAAATTCCTCCGTCCTTTTGGGGCTTACTATGATGTGATTAGTATAGCAGTTTCGAAAGAAGATGTCAAGAAAACCGAAGGAAATTTATCACGGATCGGAAAATTTTTGACGTGCATAATAAAATTTTGTCTTTGGAAGCCCAGCGTGACGCGAGGGGACGTTCGACGTTCCATTGGCAGCAGACACACAGTTTCCCAAAGAATTTGTGAAATTCCGCTTGACAAAGGAAGACGGATGGGCTATAATAATACCAAAGGCAATGACGGAAAAGAGTACGCGTCAGAGTTCGTCGTCCCAGAGAACCGGCGCCGGTGGAAGCCGGTACGACGCAGCCGCGGAAAATCCTTCCCGAGCCGTATGGTGAAATTCCCACGGGAAAAGTAGCACATACCGGAGTCCGACCGTTATCGCGGAGACGTATCATGTGTGCGAGTGGTAGAACAGATTTTTTCTGTCCCGGACAATTCCGGGACTTTTTGTTTTTCCGCCTCCGGTCGTCTCCGGCGCACCAGGAGCAAATCCGTACAAAGTTTTCTGAAAGGGGTTTTACGGAAAACGGCTTTTTCTCTGAAAAAGCTGTTCCGAAAAAACAGCAAAGCATCATGTACAACAAAGTCCAAACCAATTTGAACTTCGTCGAGCGTGAGCACGAAGTACTGAAGTTCTGGAATGAGAACAAAATTTTTGAAAAGCAGCTCGCCGAAAGCAAGGGGCGGCCCGGCTACACCTTCTACGACGGTCCGCCGACCGCCAACGGCAAACCGCACATCGGTCACGTCCTGACCCGCGTGATCAAGGACCTGATTCCGCGTTATCACTGGATGAAGGGCTGCGACGTTCCGCGCAAGGCCGGCTGGGACACGCACGGTCTTCCGGTTGAAATCGAAGTTGAAAAGAAGCTCGGTCTCGACGGCAAGGAACAGATCGAACAGTACGGTCTCGAACCGTTCATCAACGAATGCAAGGAATCCGTCTGGAAGTACAAGGGGATGTGGGAAAACTTCTCCGGAACCGTCGGCTTCTGGGCGGACATGGAACATCCCTACGTCACCTACGACAACAGCTTCATCGAGTCCGAATGGTGGGCGCTGCGGCAGATCTGGGACAAGGGTCTCCTCTACAAGGGCTTCAAAATCGTCCCCTACTGCCCGCGCTGCGGCACTCCCCTCTCCGCACAGGAGGTCGCGCAGGGCTACAAAACCGTCAAGGAACGCTCTGCGGTCGTCCGCTTCAGGGCCAAGGACGAGGACGCCTACTTCCTCGCGTGGACCACGACCCCGTGGACCCTTCCCTCCAACCTCGCCCTCTGCGTCAACCCGAACGAAACCTACTGCAAGGTGAACGCCGCCGACGGATACACCTATTATCTTGCCAAGGCCCTGCTGGACACCGTCCTCGGTAAGCTGAAAGCCGACGACGCCCCCGCCTACACCATCGTTGAGGAATACAAAGGAAGCGATCTCGAATACCGCGAATACGAGCCGCTGTTCGCCTGCGCCGGGGAAGCCGCCGAAAAACAGAAGAAAAAGGCGCACTTCGTCACCTGCGATACCTACGTCACCATGAGCGACGGTACCGGTATTGTCCACATCGCTCCCGCGTTCGGTGAAGACGACGCCAAGGTCGGCCGCCGGTACGATCTCCCGTTCGTACAGTTTGTCGACGGCGCCGGCAACATGACCGCCGAAACGCCCTACGCCGGTACGTTCGTCAAAAAGGCAGATCCGCTGGTTCTCGAAGACCTCCGGAAGGAAGGCAAGCTCTTTGACGCGCCCAAGTTTGAGCATGAATACCCGCACTGCTGGCGGTGCGACACGCCCCTGATCTATTACGCGCGCGAATCCTGGTACATCAAAATGACCGACGTGCGCGACGACCTCGTCCGCAACAACAACACCGTTCACTGGATTCCCGAGTCCATCGGCAAGGGACGCTTCGGCGACTGGCTGGAAAACGTGCAGGACTGGGCGATCTCCCGCAACCGTTACTGGGGCACGCCGCTCAACATCTGGGAATGCTCCTGCGGTCACCGTCATTCCGTCGGCAGCATCGCGGAACTGAAGGAAATGTCCGACAACTGTCCGGACGACATTGAGCTGCACCGCCCCTACATCGATGCGGTAACGCTGAAATGCCCGGTGTGCGGCGGCGAAATGCACCGCGTTCCCGAAGTGATCGACTGCTGGTTCGACTCCGGTTCCATGCCGTTTGCCCAGCATCATTATCCTTTTGAAAACAGGGATCTGTTTGAAGCGCAGTTCCCGGCCGACTTTATCAGCGAAGCCGTCGACCAGACCCGCGGCTGGTTCTATTCCCTCATGGCCATCTCCACCCTTCTCTTCAACTGCGCGCCGTACAAGAACGTCATCGTTCTCGGACACGTGCAGGACGAAAACGGGCAGAAGATGTCCAAGTCCAAAGGAAACGCCGTGGATCCGTTTGACGCGCTGAACACCTACGGCGCCGACGCCATCCGCTGGTACTTCTACACCAACAGCGCACCGTGGCTCCCGTCCCGCTTCAGCGGCAAGGCCGTGACCGAAGGACAGCGGAAATTCCTCGGTACGCTCTGGAACACCTACGCCTTCTACGTTCTCTACGCTGACCTGGATTCCTTCGACCCGACCCAATACCATCTCCGCGACTGCGCACTCACCGTGATGGACCGCTACATTCTCTCGGTCCTGAACACCACCGTGAAGGCCGTCGACGATCACCTCGCAAACTACCGCATCCCGGAATCCGCGAAGGCCCTGTACGAATTTGTCGACGAGCTGTCCAACTGGTACGTCCGCCGTTCCCGCGAACGTTACTGGGGAAGCGACATGAGCGACGACAAAATCGCCGCCTACATGACCCTGTATACCTGCCTCGTCACCATCGTAAAGGCGGCTGCTCCGCACATTCCGTTCATGGCGGACGATATCTACCGCAACCTCGTCGGATCCGTCGACAAGACCGCGCCGATTTCCGTCCACCTCTGTTCCTATCCCGAAGCGGACGAGTCCATGATTGACAAGACGCTGGAGGAGAACATGAAGGAAGTCGTGGACATCGTCGTCCTCGGCCGTGCGGCACGAAACGGTGCGAACACCAAGAACCGTCAGCCGCTCTCCGCTATGTACGTCAAGGCGGAAAAGGCCGTTGACGGCATCTTCACCGAGATCATCCGCGACGAGCTGAACGTCAAGAGCGTCGTCTTCACGGACGACCTGTCCGCTCTCTCCTCGTACTCCTTCAAGCCGAACCTCAAGACCGTCGGCCCGAAGTACGGCAAGCTGCTCGGCAAAATCCGCGGCACACTCCAGTCGGACGGCTTCGACGGAAACGCAGCCATGGCGGAGCTTGAATCCACCGGTGCGCTCCACTTCACCTTTGACGGCACGGCCGTGGAGCTGACCAGAGACGATCTTCTCATCGACGTCAAGCAGAAGGAAGGCTATTTCAGCCTGGCCGAGGGCGGCATCGCAGTTGCGCTGGATACCAACCTTACGCCCGAGCTGATTGCCGAAGGTTTTGTCCGCGAGGTTATCTCCAAGGTTCAGACCATGCGGAAGGAAGCGGACTTTGTTGTCACCGACCACATTACCGTTTCCATCACCGGCAGCGCGAAGGTGGAGGAAGTCCTCCGCGCGGATTCCGCCGAGCTTTGCCGCACCGTTCTCTGTGACTGCCTCGTTTATGAGCCCATCGACGGCTATACCAAGGAATGGGATGTCAACGGCGAAAAGGTCACGATTACCGTACGGAAAAACTGAGCCGCCGTCCCTTTTCCCCCGGATTTTTTGCCGCGGTAAATTTTTCTCTAAAATCCGCACAAAATTTATCCTCAAGTTGTTAAGTTTGCCGATTAAAAAATCGCCCGAAACTATTGATTTGAACGTAAGAATTTGTTATAATATAGGTAGATTCAGAGGTGTAGCCATTTTTCTATTCCAAAAATGGCTTCCATGACGAGCCGGTACCTTCCTATTCGTGTTTCGTGTTCTCGACGTGGGAATTTGCCTCATATTTACCCGATTATATTTTATTAAAGATTTTGGGAGATGCTGATATGATTTCACGCGATGTAACCATAAAGAATAACGTAGGTCTCCACGCAAGACCGGCTACATTCTTCATCCAGAAGGCAAATTCTTACAAGAGCTCGATTTGGGTAGAAAAGGACGACCGCAGAGTCAACGCGAAAAGTCTTCTCGGTGTTCTTTCGCTCGGTATTGTAAAAGGGATGACCATCACCCTGATTGCGGACGGCAACGACGAAACCGAGGCCCTTGACGGTCTCACGGCCCTCATCGACACCGGGTTCACCGAATAATACCACCCGAAAAAAACCATATCCAGCCTGAGCGAGGGTGAACCATCACCTTCGCTCAATTTATTCTCTGCGGCAAATCCATGCCACATTCCACGGAAAAGGAGGTGAAGCAGGTCATGGAAGTGTCCAAAAATATTGAGCATCTTCGTTCCAAATCCGCCGCGCTGCCGCGGTCGCCGGGGGTGTATATCATGGAAAATGAGGCGGGACGCGTCATCTATGTTGGAAAATCCCGTTCCCTGCGCGATCGGGTATCCCAGTATTTTCACGGCACACACGACACAAAGACCGCACGGATGGCCGCGTCCGTATACGATTTCCGCTTCATCACCTGTACGACCGAGATGGAGGCTCTCGCGCTTGAAAACAGTCTCATCAAACAGTACACGCCGAAATACAACATCCGGCTGAAGGACGCGAAATCCTATCCCTACATCCGCATCGACATCCGCTCCGAATGGCCCAGAATTTCCATGTCGCGCAAACGGGTTCCCGATGGTTCGCTGTATTTCGGTCCCTATTCGTCGACGCAGACCGTGTTCAGCGTCATTGCACAGCTGGAGCGGACGCTCGGCATTCCGACCTGCAAGAAACGCTTTCCGGAGGACATCGGCCTCTCCCGCCCCTGCGTCTACTACCAGATTGGACGCTGCATGGGCGTCTGTACAGGGAAGGTCGACAATGCCGCCTACCGCGAGGCCATCGGCCGGGCGGCGGACATTCTGCGCGGCGGGACGCGGGAGGTCATCGCTTCGCTGACCGAGAAAATGAACCGTGCCGCAGAGGCGCTGGAATTCGAGGAAGCCGCGCGGTGCCGGGATGCTGTGGAAGCCATGCGCAAGCTTGGCGAACGGCAGAAGGCTGTCGGCTCCCCGGATGTGGAGTGCGACGTCATTGGTCTGCACCTGACGTCGTTTGAAGGAGAAAACGTACGCTTCCGCGACTGCGCGACGGTTTTCTACATCCGGAGCGGGTACATTGCCGACACGGAGCACTTCCTTTTCGGAACCGACGAAATCGCCGGCGTCTCCGAGACGGACGACGAGGATTCGCCGCTTTCCGCGTTTCTTCTGTCGCTGTACCAGTCGCGGGAATTCATTCCGTCGGACATTCTTCTTTCCTTTGAGCTGCCGGAGCATGACCGTCTGCTGCTGTCCGACTACCTTTCGGAGCGCGCGGAGCACAAGGTCACCATCCGCACGCCGAAAAAAGGCGCGTCAAAATACCTGTGCGAAATGGCGGTCTCGGATGCGGAAAAGCATTCCGAAAATGCGGCCAAGCGGGACCGGAACGACGAACGGACGCTGGTATCGCTCGCTTCCCTGCTTCAGCTGGAGGTTCTGCCCGAACGGATTGAGGCATACGATATTTCCAACCTCGGCGACGAACACATCACCGCCGGCATGGTTGTGGCCGTGGACGGCCGGCTGAAAAAAAGCGAATACCGCACGTTCGGCATCCGTTCAAAGGAAACGCAGGACGACTATGCAGCCATGCGGGAGGCAATTTCGCGCCGCCTTGCCCACATCGGCGTGGAGGGCGACACGATGGCGGCATGCCCCGACCTGATCCTACTCGATGGCGGACGCGGCCATGTGTCGGTCATTCGGGAACTGATGCAGGAGACGGGCATGGAGATTCCGGTGTTTGGAATGGTCAAGGACGAGCATCACAAAACGCGGACGCTGACCGACGAAACCGGCGAAGTGAACATCGCCCGTCACGCGGACGTTTTCCGCCTGATCTACGGCATTCAGGAGGAGGTCCACCGCTACACGGTCGTGCATATGACAGGAGCCAAGCGGAAAACCATGAAAACCTCGTCGCTGGAAAAAATCAAAGGCATCGGCCCCGCCAAAGCCAAAGCCCTGACGGATCACTTCCAATCGTTCGCCGACCTGAAAAAAGCCTCCGTCGAGGAGCTTTCCTCCGTCCGCGGTATCTCCCAAAAGGACGCAGAAGCCGTCCACGAATTCTTCAACATGAAAAAAAACGGATAGAAATGCGCTTTGCAGGAGAAACTTTTGTAAAAAAGTCTTCCCCGGGCCCCTTTCCAAAAACGAATCAAAAATCGAATCCATTGTGGGGCCAAAGTAAGTGCAAATCGTTTGATGTCATAAGGCGGAGTTGCGCGAAGCGTAATCTCCATGGGAGAATACTTTTCCCAACAATATTCTCCTCGTGAAAACCCAATTCCAAAAGAAAGAGGCAGTTCGAATATGAGAGTAATTA
Organism: Eubacteriales bacterium; assembly: GCA_051892315.1. Lineage (GTDB taxonomy): Bacteria > Bacillota > Clostridia > Oscillospirales > CAG-272 > UMGS1696. The sequence goes on along the minus strand of JBJFGC010000489.1, from coordinate 8,863 downwards.
CAGGAAGTGCGCGCGGGACAAAGCTGGCGGCGCTGGAAGGGGAAGTTACCCGACCGACCACAGACCGGGTGAAGGAAGCACTTTTTTCCATGATTCAGTTTGACATTGAGGGGCGCGCGGTGCTGGACCTGTTCGGCGGAAGCGGACAGCTGGCGATTGAGGCGCTGTCCCGCGGGGCAGCGCGTGCCACCATTCTCGACCAGTCGCGCGATGCGGTAAACGTCATTATCGAGAACGCAAAGAAGACACATTTGTTTGAAAAGTGCCGGATTTCCGTATCGGATTACGCCTCTTTTCTGCGCGGTGCGGCCGGACGTGAGACGTACGACATTGTTTTCCTCGATCCGCCCTACGGTTCCGGACTTCTTCCGTCCGCGCTGGAGGGTCTGCACAAAGCTGGTCTCTGCGCAGACGGCGCATATATCATCTGCGAGACGGACTGCGACATCCCGGTACGGAACACCCGCCTGCGCCGGGACGAGGAGGCAGCGGCGGAGTTTGTCCTCCGCGATGTCTTCGGCGGACGGGAGGAACTGGCGGCCTGCTACGACGTTCTGAAATCCACACTGTACGGCCGTACCCGCATCACCCTGCTGACCCCAGCGAGGTCCGAATAAAATGGGAAAAACCGCGATGATCACGGGCAGCTTTGACCCCGTTACGTCAGGGCATCTCGACCTCATCCGGCGTTCCGCCGCGTTGTTCGACGAAATCTGGGTGGTGATTCTCGCCAATACGGAGAAAAAAAGCGGTCTCTTCACGCCGGACGAGCGGCTCGAGCTCATGGAAACGGCCATTTCCGACATTCCGAACGCGCACGTCAGGGTTTACGGCGGTCTGACCAGCGACGCGGCCCAAAAAATCGGCGCCAAGGTCATTCTCCGCGGCGCGCGCTCTGCGACCGATTTCGACTACGAATACAACCTCTCCCTCATCATGAAGCGCTTCGCACCGGACGTCGAAACGCTCATCCTTCCCACCTCCCCGGAATACGCCGCCATCAGTTCCACCTACGTCCGTGACCTCCTCAAATACAACTGTCCCCTCGGCGATTCCGTCCCTCCCTCCTGTCGTGAACGGATGGTGGAAATGATGAAGGGGAAAAAATGAAGTTTCTTCGCCCTCAAAAGAACGATTCCTCGGGGCGAGCAGATAAAGCAGGGTGCAAATCAAATGATTTGCACCCTGCTTTGTTTCTGTTGTTTGTCGGAAAGGGATGTTCAGACGTTCCTCAGTCTCCCCAAGCCTGGGAGAGAATGTAGCGAATGTAGTCGAAATCGTCGTAGGTGACGGTGGTTTTGGTAATGTCTTTGCCCTTGAACAGGTTGTATTTGGTGATCACCTCATAGAGATCGTCTTTGTCGCCATAGGCGTCGCGGAGGAGATCGGCGATGCTGACGTTTTCATAGGAGACAACGGTACTCTGATGGGTACTGCCGTCTGCCTCAACGATGGTACCGGTGCTTTTCTTCAGGACGGGAATGAAAATACCCTCGGCAGACTTGATCCAGCCATTGATGTAGCAGCCGCGGATGTCCGCAATATCGTAGCCCCAGTAGTTGGTGACGTACTTGTTGTTGACGTAGGTGTAATAGCCGTCATAGAAAGAGGAAACGTATTTGCCGGAATAAAGAAGAGTTTCACCATACACATTCGCGTTGGTCTTGAGGGAAGCGCGGACAACAATCGGTCCGGAGCCGGTGACCTTCAGCGTACCGTCCTTGGTAAACGCGGCGATATCATCGCCATGGACGATGGAGAGTTTGAAGGCGTCTGCGTCGTATCTGCTGCTCTTGATGGTAAACGTCGTGGTGTCACCCGCACCGTCAAGGTGCCATTCGCCCGGCACGAGATCCACGAAAGAGTAGGAGCTGCCGGGTTTCCGGATCACATTTACGTTAAGACGGAAGAAGGGAACGCCGCCCGTGGTGTACACGTATACATAGGCAGTGCCGGCATCGGCTGCAACCAGACGGTCCTTGGCATAGTCGTAATAAACGACGTCGTTGTCGGTGCTTACGTAATAGACGTCATCACAGAAGGTACGTTCATCACCGTCGTACATAAAGACATCGTAGGTGTGCTTTGCAAAGTAGGACTGCAGCTCCTTGGAAGCATCTTCTTTGGAGTAGTACGTACCGCCGACGATGGTGCAGGGCTGCGTGTTCTTGTAAAGCACGCTGCTTCTGTCGGAGGAGGAAGGCTTTACAAAAATGGTATTCGGGTTGACTACTGCCGTTGTGACGCCGGACGAAAGAATGCCGGAGTCGGGCTTGATCCATCCGCTGGTTTGGAGGACATTGCCGGACACAGCTGCCGTGTCACCCTCGGCCTCGTCAACCACAGACGAACTCTTGGTGTTCGTTTTGATGAAATTGGTGTCCGCCGCAGAAACCGCAGCCGCGAACGACGAACTCATCATGAGTACCGCAAGAAACGCGGAAATTCTCTTTATGCTTCTATTCATAATTTCCTCCATAGAAATACGGATTTTGAATCTGCACTATCATTATACAGCAAGCGACCGCTCCTGTCAATATCTTTCATGTTTAATTTTTCTATAATTTTACAGGCATAGATTTTCTCTCTTGCTATTTCGGCGGCGATGTGTTATAATCGTGACGGAATCCAATAAGAAAAAATAAGGAAGATTTTTATGCTGTTCCAAAGAAAGCTCCCATTCGCCTCAACGCGCCCCATGGAAAAGGGAAAGGAGACGTACGAAAAATGAAGAATAAGGAATTTCTCACCATCGCGGACACCCGTCTTCCTGTTTACTCCTGCGGCATCCTCGTCATCGGCAGCGGAGCGGCCGCGTACAACGCGGCTCTGACCGTCCACCGTCTGGGCGATGAAGCGGTTCTTGTCACGGAAGGACGGTTCATGGGAACCTCGCGCAACACCGGCTCAGACAAGCAGACCTACTACAAACAGTCCACCGCCGCCTATCAAAGCGACTCTGCGGCGGAGATGGCGAAGGATGCGTTTTCCGCCGGATCCATGCACGGCGACCTGGCCCTCGTCGAAGCCGCCGGTTCTCTGCGGGCGTTTTTCGGTCTCGTCGCCCTGGGTGTTCCCTTCCCGCACGACACATTCGGCGAGTACCCGGGATACCGAACCGACCACGATGAGCGCGGACGCGCGACCTCCTGCGGGCCGTATACATCCAAATATATGACCGAGGCTCTGGAAAAAGAATGCTTCGCCGCGAAAATCCCATTCTTTGACGGCTACCGCGCGGTTCACGTGCTGACGGAAAACGCTCATGCGCGCGGGGTCGTCTGCCTTGCCGCGGATGAGGTCACGGACGACAATCCGGCAGGGCTTGCGGTGTTTCGCGCCCACGCCGTCCTCTGGGCAACCGGCGGACCGTCCGCGCTTTATCACTGCTCGGTTTATCCCGAAAGCCAGAACTGCTCCCTCGGCGCGCCGCTTCTCGCTGGTGCGTCGGCGGTGAACCTGACCGAGTCGCAATACGGCATCGCGTCCGTACCGTTCCGCTGGAACCTGTCCGGCTCCTTCCAGCAGGCGATTCCGCGCTACGTTTCCGTGGACGCGAACGGGCAGGAGCGGGAATTTCTGTACGACACCTTTTCACCGGAAGACAGCCTTCGCGCGGTCTTCCGCAAGGGGTATCAGTGGCCGTTCGACCCGGAAAAGCTGACGCCCGGGGAAGGTTCTTCCCTTGTGGACATCGCCGTGTACCATGAAACGATGGCGGGACGACGGGTCTATCTTGATTTCCGTCGGAATCCAGCCCCTCTTGAGGGACACGCACTGACGCGTGAAATCCTCGGCAGCGAGGCGTACGACTACCTCGCCAGCTCTCACGCACTCTGTGACACGCCGCTGCTGCGTCTGCGCGCCATCAACGAGCGGGCCTACGGGGTCTGCCTTGACCACGGTGTGGATCTTGCAAACCAGATGCTGGAAATTCACGTTGCGGCTCAGCACATGAACGGCGGTCTTGAGAATACCATCTGGTACGAAAATCCCGCACTGCGCGATTTTTATCCGATCGGGGAATGCGGCGGGGTGTTCGGCGTCAAGCGTCCGGGCGGCTCGGCCCTCAACTCCACGCAGGTGGGCTCCTACCGAGCGGCGGAACGTGCGTGTGCCCTGACCAAAGGCAAGACCATGGACGCTCTGCTGTCCGACGAGCTGACGGAACAAATCGTCGGCTGCATGGTTTACTCCCGTATGATGACGGACGGCGGCGAACCAAAGCTCGACCGCCCTGCGATTCTCGCGGAACGCGCACAGGGCGCCATGCGTCACGACCGCTATGCCGCGTTTCTCCGCTCTCCGTCCGGCATCGCCGCGCTCCGCGACGACACCGCACGCGACATCGGGACGTTTTTCGAGGTTCACCACGCCGCCGACCATGCCGCGCTCGTGGAGCTGTCCATCAATTACGACACACTCGTCACCCGCTATGCGGTTCTGTCCGCCATTTTAGCATACATCGAGGACGGCGGCAGTTCCCGCGGGTCGTATCTCATCGAGGGTCGTCCCGAAGTCGACGAAATCCACCGCACCAAGGTTCTCCGCACCTCCCTCTCCCGAACCGGCGGAACCATCCGTTCCGTCTGCACCTTTGAGGACGTGCGTCCGATTCCGGTGACGGACAACTGGTTCGAGGAGGTATACAACCATTTCGGGAATCTCTTTGACACCGAGGATGGTTCGTCCATCACGGACCGTCAGCCGAACAGCTTCTGATACTCGTTGCGGCGGGCATCGAGACGGGCGTTTTCCGCGCCCGTCGTTTCGTTGATAAAGGCAAGCACGTCCGCAAAGGGGATTTCGCGGCCGGTATCCTGAAAAATTTCGTGGCGGAAGCCCTCGTAAAGTTTTGTACGAAGATTGGTGTAGCCCATGTCCGCGAGGAATTTCGCGGCGTCACGAACCCCTGCTTCCCCGCCCGCGACGGGGTCAAGCGCACCGGCGGTCATGAAAACCGGCAGCTCCCGGCGGTCCATGTTCCACGACGCAGGGCGGTACATGTCGCGCAGCAGCCTCAGGAGCGTCTGATAGGTGCCAAGCGTGTTCGGACGATTGCAGATGGGATCGGCTGCAAAGGCGGCACGGTTTCCGATATCGTTGGACAGCCACAGAAACTGTCCGTCGGACTCCGGTTCGGGAGAAAAACCCTTGTTGTATCGTTCAAAGGCATAACGATTCAGTCCCTTCGGCCGCACATGTTCACCCGCAAAAAAGGTCCAGATCCCCATTCCGGCAAGCGCGAACGACACCAGCGGTTCCCGGCGCGGCAGTCCGGCGAGGATCAGTCCGGCCAGATCCGCAGACGACGCCGCGGCGTACAAGCCAGCCAGCAGAGCGCCCATGCTGAAACCGAGCATATAGCGCGGCAGAGACGGAAGCTCCTCCGTTTCCTCCCCATCCTCCGGCGGACAAAGGGTCAGCAGTTCTCCCTCGGCCGGATGCTCGGCAAAGGACCGGAAAACGGCATGGAGGTCGTCGCGGTAAGTCCGGTAAAGATCGCCGCAGTCGCCGAGAAGGCGCGGATTGGGAACCGATGCGCCGTGTCCGCGCAGGTCGTGCAGCAGGACGGCGCCGCCGTTTCCGGCGATGTACTGCGCCAGCGGCAGGTAACGTTCCACGCGCTCTGCAATTCCATGAATGATTTGCAGAACAAAGCGCGGCTCCTCGTCCGGCAGTACCCGGCAAACGTGCAGCCGCGATTCACCGCCGTCGGTTGTAAGAAAATAAGATTGAGTCTGCATGGTATGTACTCCGTTTTCTGATTCAATTTTCGGAATGCCGCTCCACCCTCCTCACAGGGAAAGGCCCGTCTGTTTCCACGCTGCTTGATCAATTCCGGGAAAACGCGTCGAAGGAACGGCGGCTGGCATAAAACCGGGTTCGCTTTTTGTTGTAGGAACGCCTGCAAGCGAAACGCGGAAGAAAGATTCGTTTCCGTCCCCGTCGGTGAGTTTATCGATATCGTTCAGACCGGACGGGAACAAATGGCAGGTCACCGGCACAGGCAGCGGATAGGCTTCCGCAGGACGACGGGCAAGGGCATCGGTGTCAAATTGAGAATAACGCACCTGGATTGCTTTCCTTTTTCTTCCTCCTGAAAATAGGAATCCATGAATTACTCACTCAAAACATACAGCTCCGCACCGGCCAAGGTAAAGCCGAGAGATTTCGCAAGGCCGATGGACGGCGCATTATCCCGCGCCGCCTGATACAGCCATTCCCGGTCGGGCAGATTCGCCATTGCCGTGCGGACGAGTGCTTTGCCGATGCCTTTTCCGCGGCCATCCGGAGCGACAAACAGGTCGCGCAGGAAACCGAGATGGCATTCGTCCTCCGACGACCAGCTTGTGACGCCCAGAAGGGTTCCGTTTTCCTCCCGATAACCGAGAAGGTGTACGCCGTCTTGTTCGTACCAGTCGAAATCCCAGTCGTAGAACGTCTCCGCTTCGCATTTGCCGAACCATGTGTCGGTTTCAAGAACGGCGGGATCGCACAAAGTCCGGAGTTCATCCGCGTGTTCACGGGTCAGTTTATGGACATGCGGGTCCGCGGGGAACGCCTCTCCCCTGCGGGTGAATTTGCGGAAACCGAAAAATTCGTTCAGTTGGTCCGACAAGGGCCCGCAGTGGAACAGGGAAAGGAAACGGGAATGCCTGGCATATCCCGAAATGGCGGCGTCGGACATCTCCTTGAACTTCCGGCACGCTTCTGCAAAATCGCAGTCATCGGAAACTTCGTGAATATGGCAGGAGATCCAGTATTGTTCCGGATCCGCGTCCTGCACGTGCGCGTCATACAGAACCGCACAGCCGTCGGTAAAATAAAACTTTGCGGTACCGTCTTCATCGGCATACCATTTTCTGTAATTCCGGCTGGCGTCGCAGTGCACCGCCGGGCAAGAACCGTTCAGCAGGGTCATCAGTTCTTCCAATGAAATTTCGGTCATCAGGCATCCCTCCTTATGGAGGTAGTATAGCATAGCAAAGCAGGACTTGTCAAGAAATACTTGACTGTCAAGAAATACTCGACTGTCAAGAAATACTTGCTTGACTGTGTCCTCCCATTGTCGTATAATGAAGTTAGAAAAAATCCAAATAAGGAGAAAATACGATGAAATTTACCGGAAAATGGGCATGTACCGACTACCTCGACACTCAGCTTAACGTCATGCCCGACGGCACGGTGTACGTCACCTACTCCGAACGCGGGGAATACAGCGTACACGCACAGGCGGAAATCACGGAAGACAAACTCACCTGGACCGCGTGCGGCGTCACCGGAACGGTGGAACTTGCGGAAAACGGAAATCAGCTTACCGGTACCTGCAGCGAAAACGGCGCGTCCGAAGAGGTCATGTTTCTGAAAACCCCCGCAGAACCCGAAGCCCTGCCGTACCATTATGCACCGTCCGGGACGCCGGCCGAAATCCCCGCCGGTTTCCCGCTGACGCTGGAGCAGCTTGTCGGTCAGTGGAAATCGGAATCCCTTTTCGGCTGGGAGATGAATCTCTTCAGCCGTGAGAGAAAAGCGGAGCTTCAGCTCTGTCTCGACGGATGTACCGTATGGCATCCGGTCTCCTTCTGGCTGGACCCGGACGCTGTCGTCTGGCAGATCAACGATGCCTACAACCGCGCTACCTGCACCCTTCGTCCGGAAAACGGCGAGCTGGTCGGGACCTACCGCCAGATTCACCACGCCGAGTATCCGCCGGTCATCTTCCGAAAATTGTCCGACACACCGGTGGTACACGGGGAATTTGTCCCCAATATTGAGCTGCCGTACGGCAGCCGTCTCGACCTTCTCCGTGCCAACGCCGCCTACGGTGCGGACGAAGAACCCGTTACAACCGAATACGTTCTGGGCGGCAGCCTCCCGTCCGGTCTGGAAGACCTCGGTTACGCGAAGTACCTCGACGGAAAGACCGGCGACAACATCGCGTTTGCGTGTCTCGACTTTATCTGTGACCATTTCCATCACAAGGGCGACTCCGGAATGCCATCGTGGAAAACACGCAGCCTCGCGGACTTTCTGGCGTGGTGCGGCAAACACGACAACCGTACCAACTGCCGCGGCCTGTCGATCATGCTGGGGAATCTCCTCCGGTACAACGGCATCCGCGCGCAGCACGTAACCTGTCAGCCGTATGAGGATCCGTTCGACGACTGTCATGTAGTCGTTGACTGCATTCTCCCGTCCGGAAAGCGCGTGATGCTCGACCCGACGTATCGGCTGTATTTCCGTGACGCGGACGGCGAATACGTTTCCCTGCCCCGTCTGCGCGAAATCCTGATAAGCGGTGAGAAGCTGATTCCGAACGAAACGGCTTCCTATACCGGCGGCAGCGGCTTTGACCTGAAGGAATACCGGAACTACATGGCGAAGAACACACTCCGCTTCTCGAAGGACCGCGTGAACGCCGACGGCCGCGATGAATACGAGCCGATGTGGCTGTTCCCCGTGGACTACCCATATGAAAAGATATGCGACCCGGATCGCGTGATTGTCCGCACAGACGACAAGGCGTTCTGGGGGGAGAGCCGAAGATAAACCATTCCTGGATAACAAAAACAAGGCTGTACGAAAACCGTACAGCCTGTTTTGCAGATGCTGCAGCAAATCAGCCTCTGGGAAGGAACTTGTACATCGGAAGCGGGAAATTGGTGAAAATACCAAATGCAGGCGCTTCATCTGCAGATTCTTCCACAGGTTCTTCTTCCATTGCAGCGGCTTCTTCAGCTTCCACAACCGGAACAAGTTCCGGAAGGACGCCTTCTTCCACGACTTCGCCGAGGTCATATTGCATTTCAGGTTCATCGGAAACGACCTTAAAGAGAGCAAGCTCAGCAAGTTCAAAGTA
>JBJFGC010000488.1:0-6493 GCA_051892315.1 Eubacteriales bacterium | reverse complement strand
ATTTGCACGACATCCTGCCCCTGTTCTTCGTTTGAAGGTTTTTGCGGTGGAGTCGGGCTCCGTCGAACTCACGTTTATTATACCATAAGAAAATTGAAAATACTACCTTATTTTGTGAATAGGTGGTGTTTTTTCTTTTATTCTGTGGTATTTTGCGCCTGTTCCTTCCGGTGTCTGGCCCCGGAAGGAACGAAAGAAGCATTTCCTTTTCCGGAAAATCCATAGAACCGCTTGACGAGGTACGGCTGTTGTGATACAATGCAGATGAAAAATTTCTGATTGGAATCAGGAGGAATTATGGAACTTAAAGGAAAGAAAATTGTCTTTCTGGGAGACAGCATTACGGAAGGTGCCGGAACGACGGGGGTAGAGAAACATTTTGTCACACTCGTCGGACAGTGGGGCGAGTTCCGGGAATCGAAGAATTACGGCATCGGCGGAACGCGGTTTGCACGGCAGATTGTGCCGACCAACGAAAGGGCGGACCGCGACTTCTGCGCACGCGTGAATGAACTGGACGAGGACGCGGATATTGTGGTCGTCTTCGGCGGGACCAATGACTTCGGTCACGGCGACGCACCCATCGGCAGCTTTGCTGACCGCAGTCTGACCACCTTCTATGGCGCATGCCATTATATCATGACCCGCCTGCACGAACGCTTCCCGGGCAAACCCTGCATCATTATGACCCCGCTGCACCGTCTGAACGAGGATAACCCGAAGGGCGACGGCAATAAGCCCTACAACGTGGCGACGCTGAAAACCTACGTGGATATCATCCGTGAAATGGCCGAGTATTACTCTCTCCCCGTCCTCGATCTTTATGCCGAAAGCGGCATCCAGCCGAAGGTGGACATCATCCGCGAACGCTATTGCCCCGACGGTCTCCATCCCAACGATGACGGTCACGTCATCCTTGCAAAGAAAATTCTGGCTTACCTCCGCGCGATGTGAGAACGGTTCAAAAGAAAGTGCAGATCCGACAATCTGCACTTTCTTTATCTTTAACATGAGTCCGACGGAGCTTGCGGGGGAAAGGACAAAGTTTGTGCGGATTTTTTCGGATTTGCACGGTATCTTGTTCCTGTTCTTTTTGGAAAGTTTTTGAGGGTGGGGGTGCGTGGGAGGGTACTTTTTTCAAAAAGTACCCTCCCACGCAAACTCATATTTTTTATATCTTTAATTCACCGGTAGTTCATGAACACCAGCATGTCCGTCTCGCCGCGGTTGGCAAAGGCGAAATAGGGAATCATGCTGATTTTGGCCGGGCGGAATTCTTCGCCGATGACGTTGTCCAGCGGGGCGTACAGCGGCGTGATGTCGCGGTCCAGCGGGTCGATGCGGCGGAAGCCGCTGAAGGTGATGGTCGGAACACCATATTTGTCGTTCAGGACTGCGACGCCGTCGTTCAGCGTGCGGCGGTCGAGGTAGAGACTGTGGACATCGCCGTCGTTGTCCACCGCTTCGGCACAGTAAATCACCGGACCGCGGCGGACCGCGGCACGGCCCAGGTTTTTCACGACCTTCACAGAGGAGGTCAGCATCACCTGCGTCATGTCGAATTCGAGGTCGATTTCCCCTGCGTCAAATTTCGCGTAGCCGTTGACCATTTCGTATTTTTTCGTCGCAAGGAAGCGCCGGCACCAGCCCGGAATCCGCACATAGACCGGAACATCGGACACAATCGCGATGTGACCGTCGTTCGGGTAGCCGGTTTTCTGTGAAACGTGCGCACCGCCGCAGGCGAATTCGCTGTCACCGAACTGGTTGATGTAAACCGCGCCGGACGCTTCGTCGTAGCCGTAAAAATAGGTTCCCAGAGAAGAGAGCAGCCGGTTCAGGTTCGGCGGGCAGCAGGAGCAGCCGAACATGCGTACGCGTTGGGTGATCGGGAAATGCTCCTGGTCGTTGGTCGCAGTGATTTTCTTGCGGTCGGCCAGACGGATTTCCAGCGGATTTTCGTAGAAAAAGGACTCGCCGTCGAGAGAAAGACCGGACAGTGCGCCGTTGTACAGCTCAAGCTCCACAATGTCCGCGTACTTCGAGGAGGGATGTCCCGTTCTTGCCGCGTCCAGCTGGAACATGCGGTTGGCAAAGAAAATCATGCCGATGGAGGCGCAGGTTTCGGTATACGCATGGTCGTTCGGAAGGTCGTACGGAATTGTGAACGCCTCGCCGATGTGGGTCGAACCGATGCCGCCGGTGACGTACATCTTCTTTTCCGTGATGTCGTCGAACAGATCATAGCAGGCTTTGGCGAGGGCTTCGTCTCCGGTTTCCCGCGCAAGATCCGCCATGCCGGAGTAGAGGTAGGTCGCACGGACAGAGTGACCGAAGGCTTCGTGCTGTTCACGAATGGGAAGATGGTTCTGCGCGTATTTCGGATTAGCGAAAATGGCGGTATCCTTATCGTTGCGCGCACCGCGGTTGTTGAGGAAGAAGGCGCACAGTTTCAGGAACCGTTCTTCGCCGGTTGTCCTGTACATTCGGTACAGCGCAAGCTCGATTTCCTCGTGACCGGGCGTGACAAATTTCGCGGAGTCCTCGATCATGAAAACCTTGGCGATGTAGTCCGCGTATTTTTCCATGAGCTTCAGGAAACGGTCGCGGCCGGTGGCTTCGTAGTAGGCGCACGCCGCTTCCATGAGGTGGCCGGCACAGTACAGCTCATGACAGTCGCGGTTTGTAAAGCGATCGTTTGGCTTTACAACAGTATAGTAGATGTTGAAGTAGCCGTCTTCGCCCTGATTCCGCTCGATTTCATCGATGAGGGCCTCGACCTTTTCTTCAAGGTCGGCGATGCGTTCCCGTTTCAGAATGTACGCCGCGCCCTCCATCCATTTGGCAACGTCGGAGTCCCAGAAAATGTGGGGCTGCTTGGGGTCGCCCTCTTTCCAGCTGCACTTGAATGCGTCAATCCGGCCGGATTCGTTGAAGCGGTCGTAGACGGCGTGAATGGTGACGTCGCGGTTGAGGTCCTCCTTGGACTTCCAGAAGCCGCCGCGCAGCGTCACGTTGCGATAGTCGGTAAGCATAGTTTTCCTCCTGTTGTGGGGTCATGTTGTTGTGGTTTTTGCATTTATCCATACCGTCAAAGCAAAGCGCAGAGCCGTGTTTGTTATCGGGCAGACAGCGCCTTGCATTCCACGATAAATTCTGTTCCGCACGCCACGGCTGCCGCGTGCTTTGGGCCGTACGGCAGAGCCACGTCGCGGATGACCCGCCCGTTGGTTTCCCGCGTCATGTCAAACTCCCGGAAGCGTCCTTCCGCAATTCCGGCGCCGGTGAGTTTCACGTACGCCTCTTTGCGCGCCCAAATCCGGTAAAATTCCGCAGGTTCGTACCCGCGCGCGGCAAGGTACCGTTCTTCCTCCGCAGAAAACCAGCGTTTCGCAATCTGCGCCAGACGTTTCGGCTCGTCATGCGGCCGATGCTCCTGCACGTCGCAGCCGACCTCGCGGTCCGCGAACGCGCAGACCCAAAGCCCGCCGGTATGGGAGACGGAAAAATGCACGTCCGGATGGGAAGGGAAAAAGGGTTTGCCGTACAGACCCTTGTCCTCGGTGAAGTTTTCCACAGGCTCGTTGGCGTAATCCGACGCCGCGCGGAGACGCAGGGTGCGGGAGGACTCCGTCGGGCGGATGGCATAATAAAGGCGAAGGTTTGTCATTCCGCGGCCACGTTCAGCTCAAGGAGCAGGATTTCACGCGGGTTGAAGAAACGCGGGACACAGACGGTATTGGCCATACCGCGGCTGACGGCGAGACGGTTTCCGTAAACGCCGCTTGTATACTTGGGAAAAAGCCCCTGACCGGGCGCGTAGACGCCGCGGTCGGTCAGGGGGAACTGCCACTGTCCGCCATGGGCGTGGCCGGAGAGGGTGAGTTCGATGCCGGTTTCGCGGATATACGCAGGCCAATATTCGGGATGATGGCACAGCAGGATCCGGAATCCGGGCTGCATCGCAAATTCCCGGAGAAACGGAAGGTCCGGCGTGGGTGTTTTCCGCTGTTTTGCTTTCCCGCTGACGTAGCCGGACGACAGTCCGCCGACGTATAAGGAGCCATACGAGATCCATGTGTTATCGAGGAGAGTAATTCCGGCGTCCGCAAGGATTGTGCGGTTTTCCTCCGTCATGCCGCGCTCATGGTTGCCGAGCGAATATAAGACGGGTGCGATTTTCCGGCACTCCGCGAGGAAGGTGAAGCCATTTCGGTTGAAGCATTCCCGCACCGATGCACGATCCGTGGCCTGCAGAATATCCCCGGGGGCGCAGATCACATCCGGTTCGCAGGCGGCAAGACGCTCCAGCGCCGCGTGTCCGTCCCTCGAATGAAGGTCCGCGGTGACCGCGATTTTCAGCCCGTTCAGCGTGCGATCCCGCACGTCCGTGATTTTGAGTCTGCGAATATTCATGTGCTCTATCTCCCGTTTCTGTCTCTCTGCATTATATCATATTTTGGAGGAATTGTAAATGTGGAAGCGAAGTTTTTTCGGCAGGAGGGCCTTTGGGTCCTGTCCCGGTGCAGTCCCCTCATTTCCTTACATAAACTTTATAAAAATCCTCTTGATACAAAATACCTTTTGTGTTATAATAATTCAAAAATGATTTTTGAGGAAAGGCGAAGACGATGTTCGTTTTTTATCTTGTCATCGCGGTACTGCATGTACTTTCGTGCGCCGGGGAAAAGCTCGGACGAGTTGTTCCGGTGGTCAATCTTGCGGTACATATCGCGGCGTTCGCATTTTTTGTGCGGTCCGGGGCGGAGCTGGAAGATATGCTGCTGCTGCTTCTGTTTTCGGCGGCCGTGGGACTTGCCGCCGGAGCTTTTACCAAAAACGCGAAACGCACCGGAGACGCCGGGGAGAAAGGAGACACTGAATGAACTTTAATTCCGCTGAATTCCTGATTTTCTATCCGGTGGTCCTGCTTCTGCATTTTCTTATCCCGATCCGCTTCCGCTGGATTGCCCTCCTTGCCGTCAGCTATTATTTTTACATGACGTGGAATCCGTCGCTGATTTTCCTGATTCTTTTCACCACCGCCGTGTCGTGGGTCTGCGCCCGTGTGATCGAACGTTCGCAGCGCAAAGCTACCCGCCGGCTCTGCCTGGTCGTCACTCTTGTGATTTGCCTCGGCGTGCTGTTTTTCTTCAAATATTATAATTTCCTCGCGCGCAGCGTTTCCGGACTGCTTGCTCTGTTCGGCGCGGCGTCGACGGACTTTACCCTCAACCTCATTCTCCCCGTCGGGATTTCTTTCTATACCTTCCAGACTCTCTCCTACGTCATCGATGTCTACCGCGGACAAATCCAGACGGAACCGCATTTCGGCTACTATGCGCTGTTCGTTTCCTTCTTTCCGCAGCTCGTTGCCGGACCGATCGAACGGCCCGAAAACCTCCTTCCGCAGCTCCACACCAAGCAGGTCTGGAATACTGCGGACGCAGCCGCCGGTCTGAAGCGGATGATGGTCGGCTTCTTCAAAAAGGTTGTCGTCGCGGATCTGCTTGCCGTGTATGTCAATGCGGTCTACAACGACGCCGAACATGCCGCCGCGCTTTCGGTTCTGCTCGCATCGGTTCTGTTCGCCGTTCAGATTTACTGCGACTTCTCCGGCTATACCGACATCGCTATCGGCTGTGCGCGCGTAATGGGTATCCGGCTGATGCAGAACTTCGACCTGCCCTATACCGCACGTTCCATCAAGGAATTCTGGAACCGCTGGCATATCAGCCTTTCCTCGTGGTTCCGCGACTATCTGTATTTTCCCCTCGGCGGCAGCCGCTGTTCTCGTCCGCGGCACCTCTTTAATCTCATGGTGGTCTTCCTTGTCAGCGGCCTGTGGCATGGTGCGGCGTGGACGTTTGTCCTCTGGGGCTTCCTCCACGGTGCATACCAGGTGATCGGCATTCTCACCAAAAACGCGCGGGAAAAGCTGTGCCAAACGCTTGGAATCCGCAGCGATACCAAGGTTTATCACGCATGGCAAACCATCTGCACCTTCCTCCTTGTCACCTTTGCGTGGATTTTCTTCCGTGCCAACAGCATGGCGGACCTTGGCGTTCTCCTGACAAAGCTGTTTACCGCGTGGAACGTATCGCCGGCCGATGTCTTCGCCGGTATGGGACTTGACCTGCGCGGCGCAGCAATTTCCGTTTTGTCCATCGTCGTTCTGATCTTCCTCGATCACTTTGTCCGCCATGACGAAGTTCCCGCGCCCGACGGTACGCTGGCCTCCACCACGGTTGTCAGCCGCGGCAAAGCTCTGATCCTTACCTGGGCCATCGCGGTCGCGTGGCTCGTGCTTCTTGCCGGAGACGGTGCAAGCTCTTTCATTTATTTCCAGTTCTGAACCCGTATTCCGTAAAATTTACGCAAAAGATGGGAATTGTGCGATAAGATTGGTGAATGGTTTAACGTGAGTTTCCGGGGAGGGCCTTCCCGAAAAAGCCCCTCCCCGGACCCCACCTCAAAAACTTTCAAAAAAATG
>JBJFGC010000487.1:0-6524 GCA_051892315.1 Eubacteriales bacterium | reverse complement strand
TTGTTTCTTTTGAAAGTTTTTGAGGTGGGGTTCGGGGAGGAACTTTTTTCAAAAAGTTCCTCCCCGTCGAACTCAAGTTACTATAGGAGACCTTCTGCGGCTGCGCGAGAAGGTCATTCTTTCCACAGTCTCACCGTTTCCAGATTGACAAAAGGATACAGGCAGTCGCTGTGCGTGAAGCGGAAGTGCATTTTGCGGATTTCTGCATTCCGCGGGAGGACGTCCGGCGTCAGCGGTGCTTCGTAGGTGTGCCAGCCGCCGCGCAGATCCGCGGTTTTGACCAGCGGAATTTCCGCCGCGCCGCCGTCCCATTCGAGAATCAATCGGGCCGTGAGGGTCACGGTGTTGTACAGATTCACGGACAGCCGGGCAAATTTCTGCAGGTCAAGCCGGTTGTAAGGATACGACTTTACAAAGCAGCCGAACACTGCCTGATCCGAGCAGACGCGCAGGCTCTGGCCTTCCAGCGTGAACGCTTTGTCCGGACAAACCTCCGAGCCCGGCTCCGGCTGCCAGATCGGATGATAAAACAGGTCAAGAACATTGTCGTGCATCTGGGACGCCCAGACCGACGTGCGGAACGTGTCGTACCACGGGCGCGCTTCGATGTTCAGACAAGTCTCACGGTCCGTATAGAACGGGTAAAGCGGATACATCCCGCCCCAGAGATTGCAGCAGGGCTCAAGCGACTGTACAGCGTACGCCGCGTTCTTCGGCTCCGGAATCGCGTCACACCAGATTTCCATCGTGTCGGAACCGGTTTCCATGGCGCATTCCGCGGGAAGGTAAACGTTGTCCTCCCCCGCGATGTACAGCCCGACCGGACGTTCCCCGTTTACATACAGGCCGAAGCCGACCGGTGCAAAGGTCAGCCGGATGCGGTTTCCGCAGATCTCCCACGACGTCAGGTGCGCCGGCGACTTCTGCTCCCAGCCGCGTCCGTAAACATTGTCCAGGGCAAGGCTGGCCATGCGTTCCCCGAGCGGATATTTGTTCGTCGGGTGAATGGGATGGTTGTTCTGATGGTACGCCCAGGACGGTGCAAGATCGCCGATGGGTGCGGCTGCGAACTTGTCCGGCGTTTCCTTTGCCGTTTCGACAAACGCGTTGTTGAGATAGCCGATGCTGCATTCACCCGATCCGCCGTAGGTCCACGGATAGATGAGGGACGAAATCATCAGAAAATGCTCGGGATCCGCCGCAAAGCGTTCCGCGTAGGTTTTGTGATAGAAGCGGAGATAGTCGGCGTAAATTTTCTGATAAAATTCCCCGCCGGCCTCGTTTTCCCCCTGATACCAGAGAACGCCGCGCACCTTGACACCTTCCAGCGGCGCGATCTTCACGTTGTACTGCGCACAGGTTTGCTGGAAGTTGCAGTCGCCGCGGTTGTTCCAGTTTTCGGGCGTCGGGTAGTTGCCGATCGCCTGCATCCGGCTCCGCAGGGTCTCGTCCGCGTCCAGCGCATCCAGCGGGAACCAGGACGGCATCGACGTGCCGCCCCACGAAGCGTTGAGAAAACCGACGGGAACCTCTTCCGCTCGGTTCAGCCATTCGTAAAGCTCCGCCGCAAACTTGAGCCCGACGGCGGAAACCTTCGCCAGCGGCGTGGTGTCGTCGGCGGTCATCCATTCGCCGTCCGTTCCATGGTCCGGTTCCCACGGGAACGCGCCGCCACCGCCATAGGGCGGATAGTCGACGTGATACACGCGAATCTTTTTCCCCTTGATTTTTTCGTACAGCAGACGCATATCGGGGATGGCGTAATTCGGAAGCTCCATGTTGGACTGTCCGGAGGCAAGCCACAGCTCGCCGAAGAGGACGTCGTGCATGGTGCAGTCGCAGCCGCAGCGGCCGCAGTGAAGGGAAATTTCGTGCGGCTCAAAGGAAGCGGCCGGCGTCCGGAGCTCAAGCGTAAAGGTTCCGTCCGCGGCAGAATGGGCGGAAGCGGAGGCAACAAGGCCGGAACGGTTAAAGATTTTGCCGGTAATCTCAGCATCTCCGTCGGCCCGGCCGTTCAGGATAAGCGACGCGTCCGCCTGAAAAAGCGCGCCGTCCGTAAAAATTTTCGGTAAAGTAAACATCATTCGTCTCCCGATTCAGAAATGTTTTTGTGGGATTTTGCGGGGGGGAGGGTACTTTTTGAAAAAAGTACCCTCCCCCCGCACCCCCCACCCTCAAAAACTTTCAAAAAAATGAATGGGCAAGGTGCAGTGCAAATTCATCGAAAAATTTGCACAGACTTGTCCTTTCCTATTTTTTTAAAGTTTTTTGAAGGGGGGGTGCGGGGGGAAAGCTTTTGTTCACAAAAGTTTCCCCCCCGCAAGTTTCATTCCCCTAACGTTCCACCGCTGTAAAATGAAGCGTGAAGCTCTCGCCGGTACCGGTTTTCTTTTCGGAAACATTCAGTCCGGCGTTCATAAGGAACGCGCCGGAGCAGACCACGTCGGTTCCCTCGATGGCATAATTTTTCGCGGGGTCAAGACCGCGGAGACGGACAATGCGCTTGCTGCAATGGTAGTAGCGCATATTCACGAGTGTGAACAGCATCTCGTTCTTGTCCGGAGAAACCATTTCCCACGCCGCGTAGTAGGCGTTGTCCCACGGATTGACGACGCGATACAGATCGCCGTAGTGGATCAGGTCGTAGTATTTGTGGTAATCCGCCACCTGCCGCTTGACGATTTCCACATCCCGTTCGGTCAGACGGTTCGGGTCCAGCTCGTAGCCGAAGGTACCCCACATGGCCACGTTGCCCTTCGTCTCAAAGCCGGTGCGGCGGTTCATGGAAACGTGCGCTCCCATCGTGGACGCCGGATAGCACAGGGACGTGCCGAACTGGATGGCAATCCGCTCCAGCGCGTCGGTGTTGTCGGACGCCCAGATCTGCGGCGAATAGTACAGCATCGCGGGGTCAAACCGTCCGCCGCCGCCCGAGCAGTTTTCGATGAGCAGGTCGGGGAAGTCGCGGTTCAGCCGGTCCATGACCTCGTAGGTGCCGAGAACGAAGCGGTGGAAAATTTCCTCGCCGTGTTCCGCGCCGAGCAGCGCACTGCCCGCCTCGGTGATGTTGCGGTTGAAGTCCCACTTCACGTAGTCGATTTTGTATTTGGACAGCACCGCCTTCATCTGACCGTAGATGTTTTCCCGAACGTCCGCGCGGGACATGTCGATGACGTACTGGTGACGCGCGATGGAGCAGTCGCGGCCCGGCACATGCAGACACCAGTCGGGATGCGCACGGTACAGATCGGAGTCCGGCGAAATCATTTCCGGCTCATACCAGATGCCGAACTTCAGACCGAGCGCGTTCACGCGGTCAATCAGCGTACCCAGTCCGCCCGGGAGTTTGTCCTCGTTGACGTACCAGTCGCCGAGGGAACAGTTGTCGGAATTGCGCACGCCGAACCATCCGTCGTCCATGACGAGCATCTCAATGCCGACCTCCTTCGCACGTTCCGCGAAGGAAACGAGCTTGTCGGTATCGAAATTGAAGAACGCGGCCTCCCAGCTGTTGATGAGCAGGGGGCGCTTCTCGGTTTTCCAGCGGCCGCGGACGAGGTTGTTCCGGTACAGGCGGTGGAAAATGCGGGACATTTCGCCAAGGCCCTCGTTCGTGAAGACGAGAACGGCCTCGGGCGCCTGGAATTCTTCCTTCGGTTCGAGGTGCCACGTGAATCCGTCGGGGTTGATGCCGATGTTCACACGGGTGCATTCGTAATAGTCCACATCCGCGGTGATGTCGAAGCTGCCGCTGTAGACGAGGTTGAAGCCGTACACTTCGCCCTGATTTTCGTCTGCGCCGTGACGGACGAGCGCCGCGAAGGGGTTGTGGAAATGCGAGGAGGAGCCGCGCGTGGAGGAGAGGGACATGTGACCGTGCTCCAGCGGGGAGCGGGCCATGTTGCGCTCGGCGTTATGGCGTCCGTAGAGATGGAGGAAGTCGAAATCCATCGAATTGAGGGAAACGCTCGCGCTGTAGACCTTTTCAATGTCCATCGGCCGGTCGGACTCGTTGATAATGCGGACGGAGCGGGTCATCGCGCCGTAATGTTCAAAAACGGTGTAGAGAAGGACTGCCGCAGCTCCCGTCACGGCGTCGCGGACGTAAAGCTCGAGGGTTTCGCATTCGTCGTCGGTGTTGGCGTACGTCGCCGGAAGGCCGGCGAGCGCGGGCTTTCCCTTGTAGATTTTGTGGCTGACGTAACGGAAATCGGTGCAGTCGTTTCCGTCAGCGTTGCGGATGGCGACCGCGGTCTTCCGGAAGTCGCCGACCCCGAAGCCGGAATATTCCAGCGGAGCGAGGTCCGCGGAGAAGGTGCCGTCCCGGACCGACGCATTGTTCGGCGAGAAGGAGGCAAAGTAGCCGCGGAACGAGCAGCCCCGGAAGTTCATGTCCGGAAGCTTCGCGCCGTAGTACGGGCAGAGGAGGTAACCCTGCTCAAAAATCTCGATGACGTAGGACGACGTCGCCGTATCGAGCTTGAAGATGTTGTTTTCCTTGGAATAAGTAATGCCCATGAGGTTCTCCTTTACGGTATGGAATTTGTTTCTATTATGCCATAAACGGGAGGAAAAAGCAAGATTTCGGGAAAAATTCCCCATCGCCATCCGAAATTTTGCGCTTGACAAAGCAATGCGTGTGTAGTATACTGAAAAAAACAAAAGGAGAGGAAAAAACGCTGCAGCGGGAGGTCTGCCCATGTTTGCCCGTGCAGCTGCGCCATCCGGTGCTGACAGACCCTTCTGTCACAGCAGGACATAGCCTCACGGCATGTCCGTTTTTTGTTTTCACAAAAACAAAACGGCTGCGGCGGAGCTTCCGCCGCTTTTCTTTGGTTTTCCAAACAAAAAACTTTAAAAAATAAAAAACAAGGTTTGTGCAAATTTTTTGATCGATTTGCACGGCACCTTATCCATTCCTTTTTTTGAAAGTTTTTGAGGAGGGGTACGGGGAGGGGCTTTTTTCAAAAAGCCCTCCCCGTGAAACTCCCGTTTTCAAAAAAGTTCCCCAGAATGTTGCAAATTTCTGAACCTTTTTCGATGGAATGGGTTATGGTAAGTGTGTACACAAAAACATCGCAGCGAGGTGAGTCCCATCAAAAAAGAGCCTTTTGAAAACGTCGTGGCCGAGCAGACCGCGTGGCTGCTCCAGTTTGTGCGGAAGCACGCCGACAGCCGTGAGAATGCCGAGGACATGGTACAGGAAATCTGGATCCGCGCGTTCCGTGCGTACGACAGCTATTACGAGGACGGATGGATCCGTCACTGGCTGGCGCGCATCGCCATGAACCACATCCGCAGCGCGGCCGTCCGCGGCTCGCGTCTTCCGCTTCTTTCGCTTGACGCTTTCTTCCCCGGGGACGAGGACGACTCGCTGTATGCCTGCCTCTCCGACCGCGTTTCCCCGGAGGACGAGTGCCTGCGGCGGGAGCTGGTGAACGAGGTGCTGGCGGCGGTGGCGAAACTGCCGGAGGCGCAGAGACAGGTCATCACGCACCGCTACCTCAACGGACTGTCCCTGGAGGAAACGGCGGCAGCGATGCAGATTCCGAAAGGGACGGTCAAAAGCAAGGCGCACTACGCCATCGGCGAAATCCGGAAAATGCTCGGTCTGACCGACATCGGAAATGCGAAAACAAACCATCGAAAAGGAGTTTCTACCATGGAATGCAAGGAAATGTACAAATATCTGTTCATGTACGCAATGGGCCGGCTGTCCGACGAAAACACGACGGCGGTCCGCGAGCACCTGAAGGAATGCACGGTCTGCGCGGACATCGTGACCGCGCTGGAAAAGCTCATCCCCACCATGACCTTTGCGCCGGAAGAAAAAATGAGCCATTTTAACATACATTTTCCGCAATATCACCTGGCCTACACGGGGATGCGGAGTTCGATTGACAACTATGAGGAATGCAACCGCCGGCTCGCAGCATGGGACGGGCATATTCCGGAGGAGGAGATATGGCTGTCCGGCGGCTTCGGAAAGCCAAGTGTTCTGCTGGGTTCTTTCGACAACGAAGGGAACGAAATCGCTTTCCGCGTTTATGAAGAGGACGAAAGACATTGTCGTGTAAAGGCCACCTACATCAGGAAGCTCTATCCGCAGATGTGGCTTTATGAGGCCTTTATGAACCCGGAAGACAGTCCCTGCATTGCCAGAAACACGTCGCCCGAAAACCCGCGCCTTTTCCACAGCATTTACAGCAATGCCTTTGGCTGCGACGCAAAATCCGCCCTCTACGAGGCCATCCCCGCGTCGGCGGAGGAAATCAAAATCCGGCGCGGCAGCGGCGTTCTCGACTGCGGCCCCTTCCGTTTCGCCTGCACCGAACGCTACATCGCCGCAGATGAAACCCTTACCCTTGAATACACCTACCTGCAGGGCGAATAAACGTCAGAAACCGGACCGATTTCCATCGGTCCGGTTTTTTTCGCTCATAGAGAACGTGAGTTTGACGGGGAGGATTTGGCGGGGGAGGACTTGACGGGGAGGGTACTTTTTGAAAAAAGTACCCTCCCCG
>JBJFGC010000486.1:0-6532 GCA_051892315.1 Eubacteriales bacterium | reverse complement strand
GAGACTGGCTGCAGCGTCGGGTGGAAAACGTGGCGTTTTTCCTGATGCAGTAGGATGAATTTCCCGCGGAACCTTTTCCGCGGGGGAGAGAGGGGCCGTCCCTGTGGAAGAAAAAAAGAAGAACGTACATGCCGGGCACCGTGCGCGTATGCGGGAACGCTTCCGGAACGACGGTCTGGATCATTTTCAGCCGCACGAAGCGCTGGAGCTGCTGCTGTTTGAACTTCTCCCGAGGGTGAACACGAATCCGGCAGCGCACGCGCTGGAGGAACGGTTCGGAACCGTGGAAGGGGCTTTGACCGCGTCGGAGGAGGAGCTGCGGGAGGTTGCAGGGATTGGACCGAAAACAGCGGAATCCCTGCGGAGCGTCTGGCAGGTGATGTCGCAGATGCTCTGCGAGCATTTCCGCTGTGCCGGTCCGCTGTCGCTGTACGACATTGCTTTTCTGGCGGACTGGTTTATGGACCTTGCTCCGCCGGGCAGCCTTGGGATGCTCGTCTGCGGCCAAAGCGGTTGTTTCCGCGCGTTTGTTTCCCTTACTCCTGCTCCGGACGACTTTCTTTTTTCCCTGAGCAGTCAGATTGTTCAATACGCCCGTTTTCAGGCGTACTTCCTCCTTGTCAAGGAAAGTCACAGCTGTGTCTCTCGAGAAACCGCCCTCATGCTCCGCACCGTCACCGGCCGCGGCAGGGCCCGTATGCTGGATGTGTTTGTACTTGAGGGGTACAGGCCGGTTTCTGTTCTGGGGTGATGGGGTCTTCAAGCCCCGGAGCCCCTCTTTTTTTGGAAAAGTTTTTACCCCAGCATGATTCCGCGCAGCGACGGATTGGAGACGCAGCGGCCGGTGTGGTCGAAGCGGGAGCCGTGACAGGGACAGTCCCAGGTTCTGGATTCGGGATTCCATTCGAGCGAACAGCCGAGATGGGGACACCGGAGATCCACAACGTGGAGGACACCCGCGTCGTCGCGGTACGCACCGGCACGCCTGCCGCGGTAGTTGATGATTTCGGCACAGCCGCATTTTACCTCACTGGCACAGCGGTCGGGCGGCGCGGAGAGCGTGCGAACCGCTCCGCTTACGGCAACGGTGACATGCTCCGTAAAACGGGAGGTTCCCCCGCGCAGGAAATTCCGTGCCGGAGAGAAAATATCGTCGTACCAGACGCCGGAACCGCAGATCTGCTCTGCCAGAATCACCGCGGCGGACGCGGCGTTGGTCATCCCCCATGCGTGGTAGCCGCACGCTGTGTACAAACCGCACCGCAGCTGCCCCACATACGGAATTTCATCGTGCGTGTAGCCGTCGTTGTTCGACCATTGACGGACAACCTCAACCTCACCTCCCACGGACGCTGCCCGTGCGGCACACAAAAGACGTTCCCCGGCGTTCGGAGGCGCCGCTCCGCGCTGCGTCTCCCCGCTCACAATCAGAAGCTCTCCGTCACGTGCATAGCGGTAGCCGTACCCGCCGTCGATCCCGAACGCCATCACATCCGCCATGCGGAATCCGCTGCGGCTTCGTACCGCCACGGCATACGACGCTGCGCGGTACAGCTTCAGAGGTGTCCCCGACGCTTCGTGGAACACCGGATAGTTCGTCGCCGCGATCACATGTCCCGCCGTTACGGTGTGACCGCTGCAGACGAGCGAATGCTTTTCCGCAGCCGTCACGGCCGAATGCTCGAACACCCGAAAACGCCCCTCTGCGCACAGGTTCCGCGCCAGCTCCACCGGATCCAGCAGGAGCTGCCCCGGAAGACGTACCGCCGCCGTTGCGGAAACAGGCAGCGGCGCATCCTCCACGTATTCGCAGACGATGCCGTTTTCCTTCATCCGCAGATATTCCCGCCGCAGACGCCGCTCCCCGTGAAGCGCGTACAGGTACATATCCCGCTCCCACCGCGGATCCACAAGCTCTCGCAGAAACCGCAGGCCGGCAAGGTTCGCTGCGGCATATTTCCGTGACGCCTCCGCCGAAACCTTTTCCGCTAAAGCGGAGTAGATGTTTTCGTGTGCCACCGTCGCCTTGGCCGTGCTGCGCGCGGTTTTGCTCTCCCCGTGCGCGATGGTCTTTTCCTCAAAGAGAGCCACGGATAACCCCCGCGCGGCCAGCGCGTACGCGCAGAGAACTCCCGTCAGCCCCCCGCCGATGACCGCCGCGTCGCAGGTCAGCGGCTCCGTCAGCGCAGGATAGCCGCCGTGCGCGGTCGGATTCCAGATTGTGTTCATATTTTGTTCATTCTCCCGATTTTGTTTGGACGAAAGTCTTCTGCCGATAGTGTATCCGATTTGTGAAAATTTATCCGTGCGGGTATTTTCGGGCATTTTGCGAATACATTTTAAAAAATAATTCTTGACTTTACAGGATGGTGAGATTATAATAATAATCGGTATGTTTTTAATAAGCCCGCAGGTGCGGTTTGGTTACAGACATATTGAAATTCATCATAAAGCTATAGAAGCGAAAGGGAAAAACCCATGCAGAACAAAGCTCAGACAAACAAAAGGAGGTGCGGGATGGGACCCATTGTTGCTGCAATTATTGCCGGTGTAGTCGGGCTGGGCACAGGTTTTCTGTGCGGCGTCGTCTACCGCAAAAAGGTCGGGGAAGCCGAAATCGGTTCCGCGGAGGGACAGGCAAGAAAAATTCTTGAGGACGGCATCAAGGCTGCGGAGACCAAAAAGAAAGAGGCTCTGCTGGAAGCCAAGGAGGAAATCCTGCAAACCAAAAACGAGTTTGAAAAGGAACTCAAGGACCGCCGCAACGAATTAACCCGTCAGGAACGCCGCATCACCGCGAAGGAGGAAACGCTCGACCGCAAGATCGAGGCAGCCGAACGTAAGGACGAAAACCTCGCAAAGAAGCTCCGGGAAACCACCGAGCTGAACGCCTCCATTGAAAAAATCAAGGAAGACCAGTACGAAACCCTCCAGAAAATCGCAGGCATGACTGCCGAGGAAGCGACGGCCAAGCTCATTTCCCAGCTGGAAGGCGAAATCCGCCACGAGCAGGCGAAAAAGATCGTCGAGCTGGAGGAAGAATTCAAGGATGAAGCGGACGAAAAGGCGCGCAACATCATCGCGCTGGCCGTTCAGCGGTGCGCCGCCGACCACGTTTCCGAAATCACCGTTTCGGTGGTACCGCTCCCCGGTGAGGAAATGAAGGGACGCATCATCGGCCGCGAAGGCCGCAACATCCGGACCATTGAAACGCTCACCGGTGTCGACCTCATCATCGACGACACGCCGGAAGCCATCACCGTGTCGTGCTTCGACCCCGTCCGGCGGGAAATCGCCCGTCTTGCGCTGGAAAAGCTCATCTCCGACGGACGGATTCATCCGACCCGTATTGAGGAAATGGTCGAAAAGGCGCGCCGGGAGGTTGAAGTCAGCATCAAACAGGCAGGCGAACGTGCCGTCTTCGATACCGGTCTGCACGGCCTCAACACGGAGCTTGTGAAGCTGCTCGGCCGCCTGAAGTACCGTACCAGCTACGGACAGAACGTCCTGGCACATTCCGTCGAGGTCGCCCTTCTCTCCGGTGTGATTGCGGATGAGCTTGGCGTGGACAGCACACTGGCCAAGAGAGCCGGTCTCCTCCACGACATCGGCAAGGCGCTCACGCAGGAGGTGGAAGGCTCGCATGTACAGCTCGGCGTTGAGGTAGCGAAGAAGTACAAGGAATCGAAGGAAGTGATCCACGCGATTGAAGCCCATCACGGTGATGTGGAGGCGCAGACGATCACGGCCCTCATCGTACAGGCAGCAGACGCGATTTCCGCGGCAAGGCCGGGTGCGAGACGGGAAAACCTCGAAAACTACATCAAGAGACTCACGAAACTCGAAGAAATCGCCAACGAATTTGAAGGTGTTGAAAAGTCCTACGCCATTCAGGCAGGACGGGAAATCCGCATTATGGTCAAGCCGGAAATGGTGGATGACGACCAGATGGTCATCGTAGCGCACGACATCGTTCGTAAGATTGAAAACGAGCTGGAATACCCCGGACAGATCAAGGTCCACATGATTCGGGAAAGCCGGGCAATTGATTACGCAAAATAAACCTTGTGTGACCGGATAAACACGAAAACACCGCCGCGCCCCTGAAAGCGGCTCTATATAGACAAAACTATATGGATTTTCGTAAGAGAACCCCCACGGAAGCGTGGGGGTTTCTTTTGTGCTTTTTCCGGGAGAAAAAGCGGAATTTTTTTCGCGTCAGTGGGAACAAACCGAAGGCAGAAATCGTCAAATGGAATGTGAGCCTGACGGGGATGTGCGGGGAAACCCTTTTCCGGGAAAGCTCCCCCCGGCGCGCTCACGTTCCTATATGAAAACGGGACGAACTCCAGGCAAGGGAGGCTTTATGCTTTATGAAAAAGGTTTACCAAACAGCGGCGCTGGTTCTCGCGGCGCTGACGCTCAGCTCCGTCGGCGTGTCGGCGGAAACCATCCTGCGGGACGGCGTGGAATACGAGTCCCACAAAACCGACGATCTCCGTCTGGTGCGTTATCCTGCCGACCGGACGGACACAGAGTATACGGTGGAGGAAGGCTCCTCCATTATGGAGTCCGCGTTTGAGGGAGCGGAATTTCTCGAACGGGTGACGATTCCGTACAGCGTTTTCTTTGTCGGGGACTACGCGTTCCGGAACTGCACGGCGCTGAGGGAGGTCATCGTGGGTGAGAACAGCTCGGTTTCCTGCGGCTATAACGCGTTCGAGGGCTGTACATCCCTCGATCCGGCCTTTATCGAGGAATTCTGCTGGGATAACCCGTTTACGGATGTTTTTCCGCAGGATCCGTATTACAACGCTGTGAAGTTTGTCCACAAGGCCGGTGTGATGAACGGGATGTCGGACGGACAGTTTTCGCCCCACACCAGCATGACCCGCGCGATGTTTGTGACGGTTCTCGGCCGTCTGGCGGGCGCGGCGGATGGCACGGCCGACCAAACCTTCACGGATGTGGAAGAAAACCAGTGGTACACGGACTACGTGTATTGGGCGGCGGCAAACGGAATTGTGGAGGGTTACGGAGACGGTACGTTTGGCGTAAACGACAAAGTGACCATCGAACAGGCGGCGGTGATTCTCGCGCGGTACGCGGGCGTCACGGAGGCACCGGCCTGCGATATGGAAGGCGTTTTTTCCGATGCGGACGACCTTTCCGACTGGGCGGTACCAGCCATGCGCTGGATAACGGCGGAAAACATCTACCAAGGCTATAACGAAGAACTGCGTCCGAAACAGAACGCGCCGCGCGCACTGGCTGCGCAGATGCTGTACAACTGCGCGAAAGCGAACGCCATGACCGCGGCCGAGTCCGCCGCCCACTTGAAGGAGACGCTGAAGCTTGCGTATGAAACGCAGTACGGCACAGCATTCGTCCCGACGGATGAGGAGGAGCCGGCCGAAACTTACGGCGAAGTGTGGGACCGGTATCACATCAGCCTTTTGGACGAGAGCTCTGTGATCTCCGAAACAGAGCGGTACTGCATCATCCCGTACGTGTGGGATTTCTACATAGACAAATACACCGGTGCGGTATACGTGTACTACAACGGTCTCGATCCCTTCCTCCTTCCCTATGACCCCACGGTAAGCGGACTTGCGTTCGCGGGGTGAACGGGCGAAAAACGCGGCGGAAACTCCTGAGCAAAGCTTCCGCCGCGTCTTTTGAACAACCTTCCTTGGGGTGGGTGCGCGAAGCGCAGTCTCCCCGTTTTTTTGTTATCCCAGCAATCCGGAAATCAGCTTCCATGTGTTTACCGCTATAATCAGAACACCGACCGCTGCGATCAGGGGCTTTACCGGCAGTTTTCTGCAAAGAAGCGCCGCGAAAGGCGCGACGAGAACGCCGCCGAGGACGAGTCCGACGACTGCAGGGAGGTAGTCCTTCAACGAACCAAGCGTGAGGATAAAGGTCGCGGACTCTGCCAGCGTGACAAAAAACTCCGCCGCGTTGACTGAGCCAATGGTGCTGCGCACGTCACAGTCCGCTGCAACGAGCGTCGACGTCACCACCGGCCCCCAGCCGCCGCCCCCGATGGAATCGCTGAACCCGCCGGCCAGCGCGATGGGGTAGACTGCCTTTCCGATTTTGCGCGGTTCCTTCGCCTTTTTGCGGAAAGCTTTTGTGAAGATGACGACGCCCATGACAATCAGGTACGCGCTGACGATGGGGGAAATCACGCGGTCGTCAAAGCTGGTCAGTACGTACGCGCCGAGAATGCCGCCGACAACCCCGGGGACAATCAGCCGCAGAAACAGCGCGCGGTCGATGTTTTTCATTTTGAAGTGCGAAATGCCGGAGACGAGGGTGGTACACATTTCTGCCGCATGAACGCAGAAGGACGACATGGCCGACGGAATGCCCATCGCGCGCAGGAGCGTGCTGCACGTCACGCCATACGCCATGCCGAGCGTCCCGTCGATGAGCTGCGCGGCGATACCCGTGATAAAACAAATGAGGAAAATCTTCATTATATGTATTTCCTTATGAGAATGATAAGTTTTTCTGTATTATAGCA
>JBJFGC010000485.1:0-1717 GCA_051892315.1 Eubacteriales bacterium | reverse complement strand
GACGCGCTGCGGATTACGTGGTGCATCGAGACGCCGTGGTGGATTCGGCCGGAATTTTTCGGGGAATGTTCTCCGAAGGTAGCCCGCTTCCGCGAGGAAATTCTGTGGCTGACGGAAAACTGGTTCCGTCTCGACCAGTTGACGCTGCCCCGTCTCGCTTTGTAACACTGCGCTCACACCGTTTTCGCCGCCGGCCGGCTGGTACACAAAATATAGGCACACAGAATATAGAACATCGAAAAAATCAGCAGTGCGCAGAACGACGGCATACACCGCATGAACATCCACCGTACCGCAGACAGAAGCACGCAGAGGAGGACGGGAGCGGCGTAAAACCGTACCGCTGACGAGAGACCTTCTCCGGTGACACGTCCAAGTCTGGCGATACTGGCCCAGAGGTTTCCCAGCTCGCACAGCCACATCGTGAGAATATAGCCGTAAATTCCAAGCCGAGGCGTAAGAAAATACACGAGAACCAGCCCCGACACAGCGTCGACAACGTTGACCTTCATGGTATAGACCTGCTCCCCCATTCCCTTGAGCAGCGCGTCCACGGCGGTATCGAGGTACATAAACGGGACGAGCAGACCAAGAAGGAACGTATAGGACGCCGCTTCGCCGGAATCGTAGACCATCGTTCCCAGTTCTGCGGCGAAGTTGACGAAAATGCCGCACGCGCCGACCGAAAACAGCGCCGAGTAGCGGTACACCTGGCGGGTAAGCGCGGCAATCCCCGCGCGGTCCCCGCGTTCCTTCCGTTCTGCCATTTCGGGAATCAGGAGAGAAGTGAAGGATCCAATGACAGCGTACGGAAACATGACCAGAGGAAACGCGATGCCCTGAAGAAGACCGTAAGCGGCGAGGGATTTCTGCTGGGACATACCGCTTTTTTTTAGTCCGACGGGAATGGCGAGATGTTCAAGGGTATTCAATCCCTGGCGGGCGTAGGCGCCGACGGCAGATGGAAGAGAGATGGCAGCGGTATCGCGCAGAGTGCTTGGGAGGCGGACGGAGGCGGTTCCGTCTTCTTTTTTTCCGTCCCGACCGGCCGGGTATCCGGTATCGGTGAGATACAAAATCAAATTCAGCACGAGCGACCAGGCCTCCGCCAGAGCCGATCCGCCAACAACCGCGAGGCACGCGGCCTCCACGTTTTCCGGCTGAAGCATGGCAAGCGCGGTGGAAGTGACGATGATTTTGATGAACTGTTCCGTCACGGCAACGACGGCATTTTTGGAGACCTTCCGCAGGCCGGTGAAGTACCCGGACAAAGCAGAGGAGAGCGAAAGAGCGGGAAGGCTGACGGCGAGAACCCGCAGGGACCGCAGGGTTCGCAGGTCGCCGAGAAGGTACCGCGCAGCCGCGTCCGAGGTAAGGTAAAGCAAAACTCCGGTTGATACGCCGAACAGCAGGCTATACAGGCACACCGACCGTACGACCTGCCGCATGGCGAACCGGCGGGACGCCCGATCCGCTCCCGCGTCCTCCAGTGCCGCGCACCGTTCCGAGGTGAGCCGCACCGACGCCAGATTGACGCAGGACAAGGCCAGGGTAACGGCAAATCCGTATATACTCATGACAAGAGTAAAAAGTCCCATAGCCTCCGCGCCGGTTTTCCGACTGATGTACGCGTTAAAACTGACCGCGATTCCGCGCATAACAAGATTGACGGCGGATAACAAAAGTGCGTTTCCGAGAAACAGGCAGCTGCGTTTCT
>JBJFGC010000484.1:0-1720 GCA_051892315.1 Eubacteriales bacterium | reverse complement strand
CGTCGAGCTCGTGTCCGTCCCCGTCGCGACGATGGACATCGCGCTCGTCATGTCGTCGGCGTTAAGTTCGGAATTGAACCAATAGAGGTTTGAATACTCAACGCCGTCAATCCCCGCAAGACTGATTTGTGATGTGGAATTTGCATCCCGCAACCCAGCCAAGTTGTTTGATACCAACGCACCAGTATCCGGATCAAAAACGTAAATTGTCGTTCCGGTATTTCCACCGCCAAAGACAATCCCGATCGTCACCAAATCGTCGTTCGCATAGTTCGCAACGGACTCAATCTTCGGGCCGCTACCCCAAGCAGACATACTGCCGCTCTGCAGATAATATCCCTGCAAATTGCTCATTTGCCCGGTTCCATTCGTACCGACGCCGATGGTGCCGCCGCCGACCAAAAGCGTCGAAGAACTCTTCGAAAACACGGACTTATCCACCGTAAGAATGGCCGAAAATGTCTTACGGTTTCCAGAGCTCGATGTCGTCGTGAGCGACGCGCCGGACGTTCCTGCGGAAATCGTCGCCTGCGTGGAGGTCGAAGTGAAAATGCCGCTTTCCGTTCCCGAGATGCCGGAGAGATTCCAACCAAGGTCCGTGATGCTGTCGATCGTCTCCGAATCGAAGGAATCGATGAACAGCGTCGCGTCCGTCAGCGAGGTCGCATAGGCGCTCGTCCCCATTGCGGCGGCGGCGAAAAGGGTGGTCAGGAAAAATTTTGAATTTTTCATAAACGGGGGATTGTTTTTCGGGTGGATCTTGATGATTTTTTAAAGGGGAAATGCCGCGGGCAGGTTTTCCCGCAGATTTTGTGCGAGTATCCGCCATTTTCGCCGCTCCCGCAAGCGAAATCTACTGCCAGCAACCTTTTATCCAGCCGCGCATCCAACGAAAATTAAAGAAAGGTCGTCAAAAAAAAACTTCTTTGGGCTTCCGGTCAAGAATCCCCCGTTCCTCCGAGTTTGAGAAAGTTTGCGAAAAGGTTTTTCGAAAGACGGGCGGGGCTCCGCTTTGTCCGACTCAAAAAAGTTTGACTGCGGGCGGAAACGCGCAAAGGATGAAACGCAGTGTTTCCCTCCTCCAAAAATATTTTCCGCGCTGCGGGAGCGTTCGTTCTCGGAGCCGCGATCATGAATCTCTCCGCCTGCAGACGGCCGCCGTCGCCGCCGTACCGCGCCGAAGGAAGCGCTTTCGGCGTCGAATACGCCACGTTTTACTGGAAGACGGAAAAGGACTTCAAACGCATTTCCGAGTTCTTCACCGACGAAGAAAACACGGGAAGCAACGTCGTCGTGCGCTCCGATCCGGAAAAGCGCGACGGACTCTACCTCATCGTAAACCTTGAGTTCGGCTCGGTCGTCCCCGAGGGCAGCGTCGCGGAGCTGCGCTACCTGCATCCGGAACGCGCGGGCGTGCAGACGCAGCTCTGGACTCTGCCGGAATTCCGTGCGGCGCCGCAGCGCGAACTGCGTCTCGGACTCACGGGCAAAACCTGGAGCAAAAACCTTTCCGGCAAGCGTCCCTCGGCGTGGAAACTGACCGTCGTCTCTCCCGACGGCGAGACGCTCGTGCTGCGCCGCTCCTTCCTTTGGACGGAAAAGACGGAAACGCCGCCGCCGGACCGCTGACGCGCGGCGACGGTCCCCCTGCTCCGTCTGCCGACGGCGGCGGCGCGCGAAATGATTGAATCGGACGAAAGACATGTGGATTTTCTTCATC
>JBJFGC010000483.1:0-1740 GCA_051892315.1 Eubacteriales bacterium | reverse complement strand
CGCCTTGCAATCAAGCCTTGTCCGGATCCGTCTTATCTGCTGATGCGTGCATCGGACACATCCTTTACCTTCACAGGAACATCCTCTTTGGCGGAGCAAATTGCCGCCATGGTGGTACGGACCGCTCTCAAGCCGTCTTCGCCGGTGTATCTCGGTTCGTTTCCGGCCACCAGCGCGTCAACAAACTCGAAAATCTGATTCCGGTGTGCCCGGCTATAATACGATACTTCGGAATCCCAGATTTCGTCTCCGCCTTCGTCGAACCGGAAGCATTCTGTTTCTCCGTCCTTCCGGTACAGCACCAGATGGGCAGCTTCTCCGCCGCACTCGAGGCCCTTTCCGCCTTCGCCAAGCACCTCAATCATCCCTTTGTCGCCGATCACCATGACGGAGAAGCCGGTATATGGATCGTACTTTCCATTCAGATATTCCGCACGCATCCAGACGCCTTGACAGGCGGAATCCTCATAGGTCCACGTCATGACCGGAATATCCCCCGCAGCGTTGGTTCCATACAGATGCATTTTCCCGTTTTCCACCGCATGCTTCTGCTGTTCATTCATCCATGTCAGGTCGCTCTTTACGGAATACACCTCTTTGATTTTGGAACCGTTCATCAAATATTCTGCTGTGGAAAAGAAATGGACACAATGGTCAAACATCCAGGGGAAGCCGTTGCCGCCGGCCTTTGCAGAATCCATACGCCACTCGCGGTTGGCAGACACCGGGCGGTTGCGCATGACGCCCTCTTTTTCGATCCACGCGCCAAACCGTTCCCGGATCTGTGTCGGTTTGCCGATTTCCCCGGCGTCGATCAGCTGTCTTGCCTTCATGATGGACGTCATAAATACGTAGGATTCCCCGGTCATCAGCGAAACGCCGTGTTTCTTTGCCGCGTCGCAGGCAGCTCTTCCTTCCTCCAGCGTCAGGCAGAACGGTTTTTCGCAGGAAATGTTCTTTCCGGCTTCCGCAGCCTGGATCACCATCGTGGCGTGCATAAATGTCGGCGTGGTAATATCGACCGTATTGATGTCCGGATCTTTCTGCATCTCGGCGTAGTCTGTATAGTACTTTTTGATGCCATACTTCTCCGCCACCGATTTGGCCTGTGCCTCATTCAGATCGCACACGGCAGTCACCTCCGCGTTGGGATGCGCCGCATATGCGTCGATATGAGAATAACACACCATTCCCAAACCCACGATGCCTACTTTCACTTTGTCAACCTTCATCTTTTTTTCCTCCATTTTTTATAATTCGCCTCTGGCTTCGCGTTCTTCCAGCTCTTTCATAATTGCCGGATATTTCTTTTCCAGCTTGTACAGCAGCAGCAACAGGGTGTAGCCGGCAAAGACGAGCAGCGGACCCCATTTATAGATGCCAATAATCATCCGGATCGCACTGTCCGGCTGTGTGACGGTTCCTCCGGCTGTGCTGATGTAGCCTGCATAGCCCATCAGGGAGGTCATGACCGCCGACGCGGCGCCCGCTCCAAACTTTGTTCCCATGTTGCTTCCTGCAAAAATGGGGCCTTCCTGCCGGATGTGGGACTTCCACTGTCCGAATTCCACCGCTTCATTCACGAACCCGAAGAACACGGAATTCAGCGGGGCGAAGCCGATGCCTCTGAGAATACAGCTCAATACCACAAGGGGCTGGCTATATGGATCGGCAAGCAGCAGAAGCTGACCGATTATCGCAACGACGATCCCACCCAGCGACATCTTTTTCTTTCCGAAC
>JBJFGC010000482.1:0-1746 GCA_051892315.1 Eubacteriales bacterium | reverse complement strand
CGACGCCGCCCCCGGCACCGCCTTCGACCCCAACCTGCACAACGCGGTCATGCATGTGGAGGACGAAACCCTCGGCGAGGGCGTCATCACCGATGTGCTCCAGTGCGGTTATCGGTGCGGGGACAAAATCCTCCGCTACGCGATGGTCCGCGTGGCCAACTGAGCCGGCGGAAAAGTTCCTTTGCAAAACCAAGTCAACCTGCAAAATTTTATAATAAAAATTCAAAATTCAAACACAACAAACACCATATGGGAGGCAAATTATGGGAAAGATCATTGGCATAGATTTAGGTACAACAAACTCCTGCGTCGCAGTTTATGAAGGCGGCGAACCTACGGTTATTCCGAACCCCGAAGGGGCGAGAACCACTCCTTCCGTGGTCGCGTTCTCCAAGTCCGGGGAACGTATGGTCGGCCAGGTTGCAAAGCGTCAGGCCATCACCAACCCCGACCGTACCGTAATGTCCATCAAGCGTGAGATGGGTACCGCATACAATGTAACGATTGACGATAAAAAATATACGCCTCAGGAAATTTCCGCGATGATTCTGCAGAAGCTCAAGGCTGACGCGGAAGCGTATCTCGGTTCTCCTGTGACCCAGGCCGTGATTACCGTTCCGGCATACTTCTCCGACGCACAGCGTCAGGCAACCAAGGACGCCGGCAAGATTGCCGGTCTTGAAGTTCTCCGTATCATCAACGAGCCGACTGCGGCCGCTCTCGCGTATGGTATGGATAAGGAAAACGAACAGAAGATCATGATCTACGACCTCGGCGGCGGTACCTTCGACGTATCCCTTCTCGAGATCTCCGACGGCGTGTTTGAGGTTCTCGCAACCGCCGGCAACAACCGTCTCGGCGGCGATGACTTCGACAACCGCATCATCAACTGGATTGCGGACACCTTCGCCAAGGAAAACGCCGGCATTGACCTCCGGAAGGACAAAATGGCGCTCCAGAGACTCAAGGACGCAGCGGAAAAGGCGAAGATCGAGCTTTCCGGCATGAACTCCTCCAACATCAACCTTCCCTTCATCACCGCGGACGCAACCGGCCCGAAGCACTTCGACGCCACCCTCACCCGCGCGATGTTCAACGAAATGACCGCGGACCTCGTCCGTGCGACCATCGAACCCACCAAGCAGGTTCTCCGTGACGCGGGTCTGCAGCCCAGCCAGGTCGACAAGGTTCTTCTCGTCGGCGGTTCGACCAGAATCCCGGCCGTTCAGGATGCCATCAAGCAGTACATCGGCAAGGAACCCTTCAAGGGCATCAACCCCGACGAATGCGTTGCCATCGGTGCAGCCATCCAGGGCGGTGTCCTCGGCGGCGACGTCAAGGACCTCCTCCTTCTCGACGTAACGCCTCTGTCCCTTGGTATCGAAACCCTTGGCGGCGTCTTTAACCGCATCATTGACCGCAACACCACCATCCCGGTCAAGAAGAGCCAGGTATACTCTACTGCAGCGGATGGTCAGACCTCTGTGGAAATCCACGTTCTGCAGGGCGAGCGCGACATGGCAGCCGGCAACACGACCCTCGGCCGCTTCATTCTGGACGGTATCACTCCCGCACCGCGCGGCGTTCCGCAGATTGAAGTCACCTTTGATATCGACGCCAACGGCATTGTAAACGTGTCTGCACTCGACAAGGGAACCGGCAAGGAGCAGCACATCACCATCACTTCCTCCACCAACATGTCCAAGGAAGACATCGACCGCGCCGTTCACGAAGCGGAAAAGTTCG
>JBJFGC010000481.1:0-6672 GCA_051892315.1 Eubacteriales bacterium | reverse complement strand
TGACGCCGGACCGGAACAGGGTGCTGATCCGGACCAACGACGACCTTGCGCAAACGATTCTCACCAAAGAGGCTTCCCTGCATTCGCTCCGTTCCGCTCTGCATGTATGCGGCGTTGCGGCAGCGGGAGCGGAAATTGTTGTGGAAACGGGCGCGGCCCCGAAAAAACGTCCTCCCATGGACGAGTTGACGGATGTATAAAATCTCTCCGTCAAGACGGGACGCGGCACACATAAAAATGCAAAAAATACCAATACCAAAAAGGCGGTAACAATCAAAATGAAAGCAAAATTACCCAAGGGCGTCGGCGGCGGCCAGCCCAGCATGCAGAGCATGATCAAGCAGGCGCAGAAAATGCAGGAGGACATGACGACCCTGCAGGAAGATCTTGATGCGCGTGAATACGAAATCAACGCCGGCGGCGGAGTCGTAACGGTCAAAATCAACGGAAAAATGGAAATTATCTCCATTGACATCAAACCGGAGGTCGTGGACCCGGACGACATCGAAACCCTGTCGGACATTCTGGTCGCTGCAGTCAACGAGGCCATCCGGAAAGTCAATGAAACCAACAGCACCGAAATGGGCAAAATCACCGGCGGGCTCAACGTTCCCGGTCTCAGCGGTCTGCTTGGATAAGGAATAGGAAAGTTTCACAGGGAGGTATTTTCGGAAGAAGGTACCTCCCTTCCCTCTTAATCAATTATTTTCTTCGGGAGAAGGAGTGCTATGGCTGAAAACATTGAACCGCTCGAACGCCTGACGGACATGTTCCGGAAGCTGGACGGCGTTGGAAAAAAGTCGGCGGCACGTTATGCGTTTTGCGTGCTGAATTTTTCGGAAGAGGATGCCCGCGCGTTTGCCGAGGCAATCCTTGCAGCCAAAACAGAAATCCGGAAATGCGCCGTCTGCTGCAACATCACAACCCGGGAAGTATGCGAGGTCTGCGCGTCCGACGCGCGGGATCATTCCACCGTCTGCGTCGTTGAAGACCCGCGCGCTGTTCTCGCAATTGAAAAAACGTGGCAGTACAACGGAACCTACCACGTCCTTCATGGAACGATTTCGCCGATGCGCGGTATTACGCCGGATAAACTCACCATCCGCGAACTTCTCGCGCGTCTTTCCGACGGGAAGGAGGAGGGCGGCATTCGTGAGCTGATCCTTGCGACCAACCCGACCGTGGAGGGTGAGGCAACCGCGATGTACATCGCAAAGCTCGCGGCCCCGCTCGGCGTCCGCGTCACCCGTATCGCAAACGGCGTCCCCGTCGGCGGCGACCTCGAATATGCCGATGAAGTCACGCTCCGACGCGCAATGGAAGGCCGGTATGCTATCAACTGAAAACAATGGATGGCAAAAAATAGGGGGATACTTTTTCCGAAGTACCCCCTATCGTTTTTATCTCATTTCCTCATCCGCCTGCTTGAGTTTTTCGATGATGTCGAGGTGCTGAGGACATACACCCTCGCACGCGCCGCAGGCAACGCATTTCTCGGCGGAATGTCCGTCGGCGATGATTCTCTTGTAACGGCCGTTTTCCTTCAGCTTCATGCCATACAGGTTGAGGTCGTTCCATGTAGCGAAAATACGTGGGATATCCACCTCGTTCGGACACGGCATACAGTAGCGACATCCGGTACAGCCGACTTTTGTTCGGCTGTTGTACGCATCGCGCACCTTGGAGATGAGGGCTTCCTCTTCCTCTGTCATGCAGCCAATTTCACAGCGGTCAAAAATGGCAAGGTTGTCGTCACACTGGCGCATATCTGTGACGCCGGAGAGAACGGTCGCCACTTCGGGATGATTGCAGATCCAGCGGAAAGCCCATTCCACGGGAGAACGCTTGACCGGGAAAGCGTCGTAGAGAGCCTGCACGTTGTCCGGCGCGTTCGCAAGTTTACCGCCCAGAAGTCCTTCCATGATGACCACCGGAATGTTCTTCTTCCCCGCATACTGCAGACCGCGGATGGTTGCCTGATTCTCGATATCCATGAAGTTGAACTGAATCTGACACATATCCCAGTCATAAGAATCAATGATTTCGATGAACGCATCGTAGTTGTCGTGGAACGAGAAGCATGCGTACCGGATTTTACCGGAAGCCTTTGCCTCGTCCAGGAATTCCCGGATGCCGAGATCGCGGACCTTCCGCCAGCTGCCAAGGCCCAGAGAATGCACCAGATAGAAGTCAATGTGGTCGGTTTCGAGGTTGGCAAGCTGCTCATTCAGCAGGCGATCCATGTCCTCACGGGTATTGCAGGCCCACGTCGGCAGCTTAGTCGCCACGTAAACCTTGTCGCGGTAGCCGTCACGGAGCGCATGAGCGAGTGCCGTTTCGTTTTTCTGTTCGGAATAAACGTACGCGGTATCCACGTAGTTCACGCCGCTGTCGATGGCATGACGGATAACCGGTGTGGAGACGGACTCGTCCACAACATTTTCACCTTTTTCGTTCTTGATCATCGGGAAGCGCATACAGCCAACACCAAAGGCGGACACTTCAATCCCGAGCTTACCCATTTTTCTGTACTTCATATGATTCTCCAATCCAATAAATGTTGCTGTCCCTATTTTACCTGTAAAAGTACATCTTGTCAAGAGATTTTTCTTTTTTCGTCCTTCAGGAACTTCTTTTTCCGACGCGAACTCCGCCTTTCCCCGCAAAAACTTTATACCGTGCGAAAGGACAAGGTCTGGTATAAAATTTTTGTCGGATTCGCATTGCACCTTGTTGAGCTATTGATTTGAAAGTTTTTGCGGAGGGGTTCGGGGAGGTGCTTTTTAAAAAAAGCACCTCCCCGATAAACCGACGTTATTTAAGATTCCGCAAACAGATTCCGGAAATACACCAGGTCAACGCCCGAAGTCATTGCGTCGTAACGGTATTCTCCGATGAGATACGCCGATGCGGACAGAATCGTTACCGTTGTCTGGCCGTCGGTGGTGTAAAACGTAACTTCAAATTGCGGAGCACTGTCTGTTCCCGCATTTTTCTTTTCGCGGATGCACTGGATGCCCTCAAACTGCATCCGGATACGGTCGTGCGCGGCACCATCGATATACTCCCGCACTTCCCCACTCGCACAGTCCGTCACCGTGATTTTTTCCGTATACGGGTACTGGGTCGTGATGTCCATCAGCACGGGCAGCTCGTCCTCCAGCAGATACAGTCCTGGCGTTCCGCATGCGGTCAGAAACAAAAGCAGCGTCACCAGAGGCGCAAAGAATCTCTTCATGTTCGTTCCCTCGTCTCTTTTTTATTCTACAAATATTATACTTTATCTTTTACGGAAATGCAAGAGAAAAAGCGGAATTTTTCGTAAATAATTGTTTTATTCCGATAGAGTTTATGGTATAATTTAGTATCGAACATTTTTGCAAAGGAACTGCTATGAAAAAATTTCTCATCATTGACGGAAACAGCATCGTTAACCGCGCGTTTTTCGGCATCCGACCTCTCTCGACGAAGGACGGAATTCCCACCAATGCGGTGTACGGTCTGCTGACCATTCTGAAAAAGCACCTCGACGCGCTTGAACCTGACTACATCGCCTGCGCCTTCGATGTGCATCAGCCAACGTTCCGCCACCTTTCCTACGCAGACTACAAGGGAAACCGGAAAGGGATGCCCGATGAGCTGAAGGCACAGATGCCCTACGCAAAGCGTGCGGTCGGCGCCCTCGGCTTTCTCGTTCTTGAATGTCCCGGCTATGAAGCCGACGATATCATCGGCACCTCGGCGGCCATGGCGCGGGAGCGCGGAGACATCGACACCTATATTCTGACCGGTGACCGCGATTCCCTTCAGCTGATTGACCAGACGACCAGCGTTGTTCTTGCCAAAACCAAGGAGGACGTGCTGTTCGACGAAGCGCGGTTCGTCGAGGAGTATGGCATCACGCCGGGACAGTTTGTGGACGTCAAGGCACTCATGGGAGACGCGTCGGACAACATTCCCGGCGTAGCCGGCATTGGAGAAAAAACTGCCCTGAAGCTGATTCAGACCGCCGGAACGCTTGACGCGCTGTATGCCGACCGGGAAAACGACTATTTTCATCAGACCGCCGGCATCGTCAAAAAGCTTGACCTCGGACGGGACAGCGCATTTCTGTCGCGTGACCTTGCGCTGATCCGACGGGACGCGCCGATTGTCTCCGCAGACGAGCTGTTCCGCAGACGCCCGATCGAAAAGGATGCGCTGAACGCGCTGTTCGGTGAACTCGAATTCACCGGTATGGCCAAGCGCTTCGGCATCGATGAACGGGAGCCGAAGTTTGATGCAGATCTTCCCGTAACCGAGATTTCTTCCCTTGCCGGAAAGGTTTTCGACCACCCTGTGGCAGTTGTGTATGAGGACGGGAATGCGATCCTCTGTACGGGAAACGATATCCTTCTCTGCCGCGGCGCGGCGGTTTCCGATGTAACTGCGTTTGTACGTGCCAATCCGATTCTCTGTCACGACTTCAAGGGGCTGCTTCGTTCCCTGCACCTTTCCGGAGAGGGAATAAACTGTGTCTATGACACGATGCTCGCGGCCTATCTGCTGAATTCCGGAAGCGGAAAATACAGTCTCGCTGCCGCTGCGGAACAGTATTTGAAGCAAAATGAGATCCGTCCGGAGGAAGCAGCAGGGGTGGTCTATCGGCTATACGCGGTCACCGCGCCTCTGCTCGAGGAAACCGGCATGAGTTCCCTTATGCATGAAATGGAGATTCCGCTTTCCCGGGTCTTAGCTTCTATGGAAGAAGCAGGCTTCAAAATCAATCCGGACGGTATCCGGCAGTACGCGGACGAGCTGGCCCAGGCGGAAAATGCCCTTACGGACAAAATCTGGGCACAGGCAGGTCACTCCTTCAACATCAATTCTCCGAAACAGCTTGGAGAGGTCCTGTTTGAGGAAATCGGTCTTCCGGCCGGAAGGAAAACAAAAACCGGCTATTCCACCGACGCGGAAACTCTGGAAGAGCTGCGACCTTATCACACCATCATATCGGACATTCTGCAGTACCGTCAGATTTCCAAACTGCGCGGCACGTACGGCGAGCCGCTGATTGCCTGTGCAGATGAAGCGGGGCGGATTCACACCAAGCTCAATCAGGTCGGTACGGCAACGGGGCGTCTGGCGTCAAGCGATCCGAACCTGCAGAACATTCCCGTCCGTGCCGAAATGGGACGCGAGCTGCGGAAATACTTTATCGCGGAGGACGGATATGTGCTGGTCGACGCGGACTATTCTCAGATTGAACTGCGCCTCCTCGCAGCTCTCTCCGGCGACAAAACAATGAGCGAAGCGTTCGTGAACGGATACGACATCCACACCGCCGTCGCGTCGCAGGTATTCCATGTAGAGGAAGATGAGGTCACGCCGGAACTCCGTCGACGCGCCAAGGCGGTCAACTTCGGCATTGTCTACGGCATCGGGGAATTTTCGCTTTCGAAAGACCTCGGCATCACGCGCCGTCAGGCGAAAGAGTACATCGACAACTACCTGAGCACGTATTACGGCGTAGATGCATATCTCAAAAAGACCATCGAAAGCGCGAAGCAGGAAGGATATACCACGACCCTGTTCGGCCGCCGCCGGTATATTCCGGAACTGAAATCGACCAATCGGAACCTGCGCGCGTTCGGCGAACGGGTGGCGATGAACAGCCCGATTCAGGGAACAGCGGCGGATGTCATCAAAATTGCCATGATCCGGGTAAGTCAGGCATTAAAGGACGCGGGTCTCGACGCGCGGCTGATCATGCAGGTTCACGATGAACTGATCGTGGAAGCGAAAGAGGACTGCGCGGACGAAGCGGCAGAGATTCTTGTACGCGAAATGGAGAAAGCGGTGACGGTATCCGTCCCGCTGACGGCGGACTGCGGCATGGGAAAAAGCTGGTACGACGCGAAGTGAGGAAGGAGCTGCGTTTCGCGCCGCTCCGCCTCACTCGCACAGACTTCCAATAAAAGGAAGAAGGACAGAGAACATGCCGGCCGAATGGTTGGCATATTCTCTGTCTCTGTTGTTTCAGGGGAAATACGAGGCGAACGGTTTGGAGGAATTTTTTTCAAAAATCCCTCCTCTTTTATTTTCTCGTAATCGCCTTCACCATGCGGATGTCATGAACCCTGTTCTCCGCGTCGGTAATTTTCGCGAACCCGCGGTAGCTCCAGACCGCGCGGCCGATGCCGTATTCCAGACAAAGGTCGGCGACATCGTTGTACCAGCGGACGGCGGAATCGTCGTCCGCGTTGGCAATCGCGCCGTATTCGCCAAGGTAAAGCGGACGGCCGTTCTTCTGAATAAACTCCGCCGCCGGTGCAAAAACGTGACGGAGATACTCCTTATCAATCCTCATGCCGCGGCCCATGTGTTCGGGAATCCAGTCGCCATAGTATTCCAGATGGTCGTCAAAGGCATACGGATACGTAACCGGCTTGGAATACTTGACGTGATTCGGAATCCAGCCTGCCCGCTGATGCGTGAACAGGAACGGTTCGTACATATGAAACGTATAAACAATGTTCGGGTTGTCCGTCACATACAGATTTTTCAATTCATAGACGGAGTTCCAGCGGTTTCCTCCGACGATGATCCTGCGCTCCGGCGTGACAGCGTGAATCGCCGCCGCGGTCTCCTGCCACAGCGCGTTCCACGGGTCGGAATTGTCCCAGACCAGTT
>JBJFGC010000480.1:0-6680 GCA_051892315.1 Eubacteriales bacterium | reverse complement strand
TCGGACAGTGCCCGAATCTTTTCCGCGTCATTGGAAAGATCGTACTTCGCTGCGGTATTTTCGAGAACATAGTCAAATTTTGACCGGCTTTCCTCAATGAGGGAGCGGAACTTTTCTTTTCCGAATTTTTTTATGTATTCGTCGGGATCCTTCGCGCCCTCCATGTGCAGAACCTTTGTCTCCAGACCGGCCTTTTCGAGAAGCTCAATGGCACGCGCCGTAGCCTTCTGCCCAGCCTCGTCGCTGTCGTAGGAAAGGATGACACGGCCGGTGTATTTTTTGATGGTTCGCGCCTGTTCCTCCGTCAGCGCGGTGCCGAGCGTGGCGACGGCCATACCGAAGCCGGCGTCGTGCAGCGCAATGACGTCCATGTAGCCTTCGCAGAGGATGAAGTAACCGGCGTCCGTATTTTTGGCATAGTTGAGGGCGAACAAATTGCGGCTTTTTTTGAACGCGGGGGTATCGGAGGTATTGAGGTACTTCGGTTTGCTGTCGTCAAGGACCCGTCCGCCGAACGCAATGACATTTCCCGACACGTCAATGATAGGAAACATAACACGGCCCCGGAAATAGTCGTAGTAGCCGCGCTCATTTTTTCCGGCAAAGTAAGCGGTCTGGATTTCCTCCGTACGAAAGCCGAGCGAGGTTAAATGCGCGAGCATCCGGTTGCCGGACGGCGGCGAATAGCCGAGTCCGAACCGTTTGATGGCGGCCATGCTCAGTCCACGGTCGACGAAATACCGCCGTCCGGCGGCGCCCTCGTTCTCATCAAAAAGCATACTCCGATAAAATTTCGCAGCCTCAAGGTTCATCTGCAAAACCCTCGTGCGCGTCACGCCGTCGCTGCGCTGCCGTTCCCCGAATTCCGGAAGCGTGATTCCCGCGCGTTTGGCAAGGGTTTCCACGGCAGCCACATAATCGAGGTTTTCCGTCCGCATGACGAAGGTAATCACATCCCCGCCTGCGCCGCAGCCAAAGCAGTAAAAACTCTGTGTTTCCGGATAAACGGTAAACGACGGCGTTTTTTCGCTGTGGAAAGGGCATAGCCCCTTGAGATTGGACCCCGCCCGCTTGAGCGAAACATAGGAGGAAATCACGCTCTCGATATCGCAGCGGTAGCGAATATCCTCAATCACACTCGCAGGAATCATGCGCGTTCCTCCTTTTTATTTAAAATTAAAATGAAATCTGCAGTTTTCCCCGTTCTCATTCCCGCGGGGTTGTCCACACCTGAGGGATGAACAGTTCCTTGTAGAGCTCGATGGCGTAGCGGTCGGTCATGCCGGAAACGTAATCACAGACGCAGCGTTCCAGCGGCTCCGTGCGCGTATTCCGGTAATAGAGCTCCGGCATTTTCTGGGGGTAGCGTACAAAGTAGTCGAACAGGCTTTTCAGAAGGTCCATCGCTTTGACTTCTTCTTTTTTGGCCTTCGGGTTATAGTACACGTTGTCAAACAGAAATTTCCGCAGCCGCGCAGCAGCGTCGCCGGTTTCCTCTGTCATGCGGATTTCATCGGAGTCGCGGCTCCCTTCGATGACGGAAGTCACCATCCGGTTGATCCGCTCGCTCTGGGTTTCCCCGACCACGGCGCGGATATCCGCCGGAATGTCGTCGGGCTTGAGAATGCCTGCGCGTATGGCGTCGTCGATGTCATGATTAATGTAGGCGATCCGGTCGGCAAACTTGACGATCCGTCCCTCCAGAGTGGACGCAAGATGGTCGCCGGTATGGTTGACGATAGCATCGCGGACCTCCCACGTGAGATTAAGGCCGCGCCCGTCGTTTTCGAGCTTTTCCACCACACGGAGACTTTGTTTATAATGCGTAAAATCACTGGAAT
Organism: Eubacteriales bacterium; assembly: GCA_051892315.1. GTDB lineage: Bacteria > Bacillota > Clostridia > Oscillospirales > CAG-272 > UMGS1696. Next base: position 4,839 of record JBJFGC010000480.1, on the reverse strand, counting down.
AGCACATCTGCATGACCGTTTCCCCCGCGTGTCCAAACGGCGTATGGCCGAGGTCGTGACCGAGCGCGGCGGCCTCACACAAATCCTCGTTCAGCATCAATGCACGGGCGATGATGCGGGCAATCTGCGTCACCTCAAGAGTGTGCGTGAGGCGGGTACGGTAATGCTCGTCGGCCGGAAAGAGGAAGACCTGGGTCTTGTGCATCATCCGACGGAACGATTTGGAGTGAAGAATGCGGTCCCGGTCGCGCTGAAACTCCGTCCGGTTGACGCATTCCTCGGTAGGGACGTCCCGCCCGCGCGTATTTTCGCAGAGAAACGCCCGCGGAGAAAGGGTCTCCCGCTCCCGCTTGTAAAAAATTTCCCGTACGGTCACGCAAAATCCCTCCCAAACCGACTGTGATTTTTTTTAGGATAATATACGCAGATATTTGCTTTTTTTCTTTTTTCGACGGTTTGCGTTCTGCAGATCGCCGTTTTCTCTGCTCGGTATGCTATAGACGGGAAGCCCGTTCCTCGTACCCTGCAACGACAAATTTTCCCTTTCCGTAGGTCATTTCCGAAACCGTCTGTTCCACCTCGCGGATCCGCGTGGCTTCGATGGCACCGAGAATCGTCACGTTTTCCCCGAAATCACAGTGATCCTCCGATGCACCGAGCTTCGCCAGCGCGACCGTCAGACGCTGATAGTCCGAATAGGTCACGGTAATCTTCAGAAGAGCGTACTGCTCAAACACTGCCAGTCCGGCCGCGTCAATCGCGCTCTTGGCCGACGCAGTATACGCCCGCACAAGTCCGCCGGCTCCCAGCAGGATTCCGCCGAAATAACGCGTCACCACCACGCAGAGATCGCACGCACCGGACATTTTGATAACGTTCAGCACCGGCATTCCGGCAGTTCCCTGCGGTTCGCCGTCGTCGTAATACCGTGCGACCGCACCGTCGTTCAGCATATACGCATAAACGTTGTGCGTTGCGTCATGGTATTCCCGCCGCTTGGCCTCAATAAAAGCGCGCGCTTCCTCCTCACTCCGTACCGGAGCCGCGTGGCCGATGAAAATGGATTTGCGTTCCTCCATTTCACACGACACACAGCCGGCCAGTGTCACACGCCGTTTCCGGTTTACCTCCGGTTCGTTCGGCTTTGTCTTATCGTTTTTCCGTTTCATAATAAATCCATATCAAACTTTTTCGTTTCAAGGTTTTCGATAAAAACAAGGGTATCGCGCACTTTCTCCACGTCCAGCGCAGGCGTACGGGCTCCGTTTCGGATGGCGCTCAGCAGGAAAGCTCCGCAGAGACGGAAGGCCCGCAGGCCCGCGTAATACGGAATGGACCATCTCATCGCGTCATCCAGCGGCCGCACGCTTTCATAGCCGCATAAAAGCCAGTGGAGCTGCATCATCCGCTCCGTCTCCGGGAGAAACTCAAGAATGAGGATGTTCCACATCTGCTCACCAAGGTCGTACATCTGCGGGCCGAAGCCGAAGCTGTCAAAATCAAAAAACTTCGGAGCAAGGTCCGTATAGCGGATGTTGTAGTTGTGCGGGTCGCCGTGAAGGAACCCGGGCGACAGGTTCTCATATTCGTGAAACCGCACGCGCAGCCGTTCGGCGATTTCCGTGGCTTTCGGATAAACGTCGGTATCGCCGAAAAAAAAGCGAATGGCAGCCAGAGGCTTGTCAATAAAGTATTCGCTGTCAAGGGGCTTTTTATAAAGGTCCAGACCGGCAGTACAGGTGTGAATTTTCGCCAGAGCTTCACCGAGGAGGAAAAGCTCCGTTACGGATTTATCCGCCCTCACTTCCCCGCCCGCGTCCTCGAACAGAACGGCATAGCGGTTTCCAAGCTTCGAGAAATACGTTCCGTCGAGCATTTGCACCGGGAGCGCGACCTCCACGTCGTTTTCCGAAAGGTGCAGAAGCAGACGGATTTCGGAATCGATTTCCTCCCAGCTCCGGAAATTTTCCGGCGACATACGGAGATAAAAGTCTGTATTACCGTCAGTCAGGACATAAATTTCGTTGTTGATGCCCTTCTGCAAAAGTCGGATCCTCACGTTTTCCGCAAAACCGTACCTCGGCAGAAGTTCGTTTTTCAGAATTTGAATCATTCTTCTTCCGTCACAATATATTTTTGAATTTTTGCGTACAATTTTTCATCCACGATGCAGCGGACGTGAATTCCGTCCTCAAGGTACTCCATTTCCACGTCGTCCGCTTCCTTATAAATAAGGCCGGTTACTGCGCCGTCCTCGGGCGGAATTTTCAGCGTGACGCGGCGTTTCCCGCTTGCCGCGAGTCGTTCCAGAGTCGCCACCAACGCATCGCATCCGGCGCCGGTCCTGGCAGAGAGGAACACCACATCGGTGTTCGTTCCGGCAGCAAGCCGCTTCATATGGATGAGAGCGTCGCGGTCAGCGCAGATATCGCACTTATTGAAAACGTAAACCATCGGCTTGCCGGAAGCACCGAGTTCTTCGAGAAGGTCGGATGTAACCTGTGTCTGGGCGACGAACTCCGGGTCGGACGAGTCGATGACAATCAGCAGGATATCCGAGTAAACCGCCTCATCGAGGGTAGACTTGAATGCCTTGATGAGGTGATGCGGCAGGTTTCGAATAAAGCCAACCGTATCGGTGAGAAGAAGTTTTGTACCGTTCGGCGTCGTGAACTGACGGGTCGTGGGGTCAAGGGTGGCGAACAGTTTGTTTTCAGCGAGGATGCCCGCGCCGGTGAGGTAATTGAGAAGCGTACTCTTTCCGGCGTTGGTATAGCCCACAATGCCGCATTTGGTCAGGCCGGACTTATCACGCTGGCGGCGCATGACGAGACGGTTCTGCTCGACTTTCCGCAGCTCTTCTTCCAGAGACGCGATTTTTTCCTTGACACGCCGACGGTCGATTTCAAGTTTGGTTTCGCCGGGACCCCGCGCGCCGACGGATCCGGACGAGGCCGTACCGCCCTGACGGGAAAGCTCCTTTCCCCGTCCGGTCAGACGGGGCGAGGTATAACGAAGCTGTGCCAGCTCGACCTGCAGGCGGCCTTCGCTGGTGCGCGCGTGGGCGGCAAAAATATCGAGAATCAGCATGCTGCGGTCAATCACTGTGACCTGGCCGGCGATGTCGTCCTCGAGGGACTTGATCTGGGAAGGGGTCAGCTCCCCGTCAAAAATCACAAGTGAGGCGGCCTGCGTTTCACACAGGTCGGAAAGCTCCTTCACTTTTCCGCTTCCAAGAACGGTACGCACGTCCGGTGTCTCACGGCACTGCGTCACGATACCGACGCATTCGCATTCCGCGGTTTCGCAGAGACGTTCCAATTCCTCGAGCGAGACAAGGCATTCCCGTTCTCCGTTCTGCGGATGAATGGCGCAAAGAATGGCCTTTTGTTTTTCTTCCATGTTGATAACCTCCGGGAATTTGTTGGATGCAGGTACAGTTGGATGTGCTCCGCATGCTTGCGGAGCATCCGTTTCTGTGGACAGAAAAAGCCGGACAGGACAAAAAGCATGGCTTCGCTGTCCTGTCCGACGACTCTTCTCGGACAAATTCGCCGGCTCCGGCCGGACAAATCTCTATTGGCAATTATTTGCCTCTCTGCTCAAGACGCTTCTTGAACTTGTCAACGCGTCCGCCAGAGTCAACAAACTTCTGCTTACCGGTGAAGAAAGGATGACACTTCGAGCAAATGTCCACACGAAGCTCACCGTTAGCGTCGCCCTTCGTCGAACGAGTGGTTACAGTTTCGCCACAAGCGCAACGGATGGTTACCTCTTTATACTGAGGATGGATTCCAGTTTTCATTGTTTTCACCTCTTTACAGATACTCACGTAGAACAGATTATATCACATCCTCCGCCAAATTGCAATAGCTTTTTATAATTTTTTTCAATTATTTTGAAAGAGCTGCGGGGGAGGTCAGAATGCTCTCCAGGGGCGCGGAAATGCGTTTGGTGAAAAATTTTACGACGAAGCCGGTACAGACGGCGGCAATCAGGGTTCCCTCGCGGGTACCTTCGATGGAACCCTGAAAAAGAAGAAGGGAGAGAAGGATGGACAGAGCGACGTAGCTCACGTCGAAGGCGACTTTGACGTTTCCGAAATTTTTATGCAGGGTATCGGCGAGGGCCTTGACGAACGCTTCGCCCGAATTCATGATGACGTTGGCAATCACGGAGAGCGAGATGCCGAAACCGAGGATAATCACCCCAATGACAACCATCGCAAGCCGTACGGGGTACGAATGGACCGGAATAAAGGACACAATCCACATGCCGAAGTCCGTAAAGTAGCCAAACAGAAAGGACAACGGAATCTGCAAAAGCTGAATCAGCTTGAAATTCTTCCGCAGAAGCAGAATCTGTCCCAGAATCAGCACGCAATTTGTAATAATCAGCCAATTTCCAATGGAAATTTCCGTAAAACGAAGGCTCAGCACGTTCGCCACCGAGGAAATCGGTGACACGCCAAGCTCCCCTCGTTTGGTAAATGCGACACCCAACGCCGCAAAAAACAAGCTGATGACAAACAAAACATACCTTTTTACGATTTCCTTCTTCTGCATATCCCATTTTCCTCACTTTTCGTACGATTTCCGGGTATCTCTCCGGTATTTACAATTTTATACAGTATACGATACAACAAGTATAATCCGTTCGTTCCCGTTTGTCAAGTTTCTTGAGAAAACGGGAGCAAATTTTTTGCTTCCTGAGAGGCTCGCTCCCGGGGTCCCGAAACAAACTCCGGCATTTTTTCATCAAGGTACCTTGACAAATTTTCTCGGCCGGTGTATAATAAGCATCAAGGTACCCAACAAAAACAACAGAAGGAGACTGTAG
>JBJFGC010000479.1:0-1759 GCA_051892315.1 Eubacteriales bacterium | reverse complement strand
TTTCATGGAAAGGTTTATCCATTCTTTTCCGCCCACTCGCCGTTTACAAAAATCGGAGTTGACGAATTGTCCCAATCACGGTAGCCGGTGATGGACAGGTCGTTCGTGCCAATCATAAAGTCTACGTGAATCATGCTTTCGTTGATGCCGAGAGCGCGGCATTCCTCGTTTGTTTTGTCCATGAAGCCCACAATGCAGTCATTGAAGCCAGCGCCCAGTGCCACATGACAGCTTGCGTTTTCATCGAACAGAGTTTCGTAGAACAGAATCCCGCTGCGGTTGATGGGGCTGTCGGAAGGAATCAGGGCAATTTCACCGAGACGCGCGGCGCCTTCGTCCATCGTCAGCATCCGGTCGAGAAGTTCCCGGCCAACTTCCGCGTCCCATTCGACTGCACGGCCGCCCTCAAAGCGAATCCAGAAATGTTCAATCATCTGTCCCTGATAAGACAACGGTTTGGTGGCGACCAGCTTTCCCTCCGCTTTTCCACTCATCGGGGAAGTGAAAATTTCCTCTGTCGGCAGATTGGGATTGAAGTAAGTCCCCTGTTTTGTGTATTCTCCGCCGCCGCACCAGCGTCCCTGGGGGATCAGTTCTACAGAAAAATCGGTTCCGTTGGAACTGTGGTATTCCAGACGATCGAACTTCTGGTTGTTCAGCCATTCGCAGCGTTTCCGGAAGTTTTCGTTGTGAACCGCCCATTCCTGAATGGGGTCATTCTCCAGGTCATCGGAGACATGGACGGAAGCAAGAATGGCCTTCCAAAGTGCCTCGACAGCCTGATTTTTCTTGAGCTGCGGGAAGACCTTTTTCGCCCAGGCTGCCGATGGAACCGCCGCGATTGTCCACTGGTGCTTCGACTCAATGGCATCCCGGTACGGCTTGAGAATCGGGTAAGTCGCTATGCTTGCTTTCTGCATTTTTTCGAGATTGACTCCCTTCATGCTGTCCGGGTCGTCGCTGACGATGTGGATACGGCAGGGAAGCTCCTCTGCCATCAACTTTAGCTTTTCTTCTTTCCATGCCGGGACTTTGGAAAGTGTTTTCAGACTCTGATGACGGTACGCGAGCTTGGAAATGGCTGCGCAGGACCACTCCATATCCACACGGCTTGCCCCTGCGCGGTAACATTCTTCAGCCACCATGGCGGCAAAGTCTCCCTGATCGACCGATGCATACAATAAAACGGGTTGTCCTTTCTGGACGTTCGCACCAACGCGGGCAATGAGCTTCGCATATTTCCGAAGCGTTGTTTTCTTCATTTTGATCGTTCCTCCATTAAAAAACTCTTTCTTAAGTATACCACGCTTGACCGGTGATATCAATATTTCTGATGATTTCTCAGAAAATTTTCGTATTTTTACGATTCATTTTATGTTTGCTTGACATTGCTTGGGCTTTGTGGTATGATTTTTTCAGGAATCCTGCGAAACAGAGGAAAAATCATGCTTTTTGACAAACAAATTGAAAAAAAGTATCGGGAACAGCTTTTTAACCGATACGACGAAAACGGAGCCGTATTTTATTTTTCAGCTGCGGACTTTCCAGGCCTGACGGCGGAGCCGTATTCCTTTTCCGGCGGTGCGGGTCATACGCTGAAGGGAGCTTTTTACCATTACGGAAGCCCCATCGCCGATCGTATTCTTGTGTTTGACCACGGTATGGGAGGCGGACATCGCGCTTATATGAAGGAAATCGAACAGCTCGCGCGGCATGGGTATCTCGTATTTGCCTATGACCATACCGGATGTATGGAATC
>JBJFGC010000478.1:0-1760 GCA_051892315.1 Eubacteriales bacterium | reverse complement strand
TGATTTTTTTCGTTTTATGGGTCTGCCTTGTTCTGCATCTCACGCTTTTTTCCCGCAGTCCGGGCGACTGCGGTGTCCATCTGCGTCCCTTTGACCAGATTCTCACTGTTTTCGCTGGCGGAAGCCGCGAGCTTCTCCGCACGTTCTGGATGAATGTCCTTTTGTTTGCGCCGTGCGGTTTCTTTTTTCCGGAACTGCTGCCGGACGGTTGGCGTGGCCGCACCCGCTGTGCCGTCAACGCGGCCTTTGCGTTTCTCCTGAGTCTCACGATTGAGCTGCTGCAATGGCGATGGTGTCTCGGCGAAGCGGAGACCGACGACGTTCTGGCAAACACGTTTGGTGCATTCCTCAGCTTCGCTCTGATCCGACTTTTTGGAAAAATCAACTGGCGAGAGCTGTGCGCCGCTTTGTACGGTTTTTTCCGGAATCTCCGCAAACCACCGCAGGATTAGTACTCCACTTGTTTCACGGAACAGAAAGGAATTTTTTGCATGAACACAAAGCGTATCCGCGACTACGGGATTTCCATCGGGAAGCTGCCGACCGGGCCGCGGAATAAAATCAGCGACGTCCCCGGGGTTACCGTGGGACATTATACGTTGGACGACGAGCGGCACCGGACCGGCATTACCGTTCTTCTTCCAGCCCCGGGCAATCTGTATGCCGAGCGATTGACCGCCGTTTCGCATGTCATCAACGGCTTTGGAAAGACAGCCGGAACCATCCAGCTCGGAGAACTCGGCCAGCTGGAGACTCCCATCGCCCTGACCAACACCCTCAACGTAGGACGGGTTGCGGACGGCTTGGCGGGGTACACCCTCGAACAGTGCAAAAGGGAAAATTTCCCATGCTGGACGGTCAATCCCGTGGTGGGGGAGACGAACGACTCGGGCATGAACGACATTTCCGACCGTCCTTTGGGCGAGCGGGAGGTTCGTGCCGCGATTGCCGCCGCCTGTGAGGACTTTGACGAGGGTGATGTAGGTGCGGGGAAGGGAACGAGCTGCTTCGGTCTGAAGGGCGGCATCGGTTCGGCTTCCCGCCAGCTCACCTTTGACGGAAAAACGTTCATGGTCGGCGCGCTGGTTCAGTCCAATTTCGGAAATACCGCCGATCTCATGATTGACGGCCGGCCGGTCGGAAAACGCATCTGCCAGCGCATACGGGAGGAAGAGACGGCCGTGGTGGACCGTGGTTCCATCATGATGATCATCGGTACCGACCTCCCCGTGAGCGAGCTGCAGCTTGGACGGGTTGTCCGGCGGGCCGAGGTGGGACTGGTCCGCACGGGTTCTTTTGTGGGGCACCAGAGCGGCGACGTTGTTCTCGGCTTTACCACGGCCAACCGTCATCGTCGGGACGAGGGAGTGTTTCGCTCTGTGACCGTTCTCGCGGATTCCTGTCTGGAAATCGTTTTCCGTGCCGCCGCCGAAGCCGTGGAGGAGGCGATTCTCAATTCCCTCACCGCGTCCGACCGGGTGATCGGATGGTCCGGGAAAATCATGCGCAGCATCAATGAATTTCTTCCGGAATGTTTATGAAGAAAAGGCCTGCGCATCCCCGCCCGCTGTTTGCCGCAGCGAGAGCGGAGGAAAGCCGCGGCGTTCCTTTGGGCAGACGGTAGAATTTTTCATATTTCCATGATATCCTATAGAGAACGAGAGAGATCAATGGATCATTTGAGAGGGATGTAGTATGTGGTTCTGGTGGTTTATGTTATGCTGTGATGTATTGATTCCAATTGGAATGATTATTGCAGG
>JBJFGC010000477.1:0-1764 GCA_051892315.1 Eubacteriales bacterium | reverse complement strand
AGAGTGCGCGTTTTTTGCCTTCGTCGGGTTCGTCATTGTAGGTGAGCCAGCCGGTACGGAGGGCTTCTTCGAGGACGGTGCCCCGGATTTCCATCGGGAATTCTGTGCACGCGAAGTTGACAAGGTGGGGTTCGTCGCGCATGGCTTCCGGTACTTCAGCAAGAACGAGATCGCGGCAGTAGATGTAGTGATTCCGGAGGATATCGCAGATTTCGCCGTAGATGCGGTTGTATTCTGCCTGCTGGGATTCGGTAAATTTGCCGATCTTGTCCTGGAAGTGGACATAGAACATCGGAAGGTAGGTGTCCTTTTCCTTTTTCAGGTAACCGTATCCGATCAGCTTTTCGAGAACCGCTGTGCGGACACCGGAAATATCCCCGAGAACGACGGCTTTCAGTGCCTGTGCTTCTTCCCATTTGATGTGCAGCGGGGTCTGTTCCTGAATATTGTGGTAATAGAATTTATACTGCCAGCAGTTGATCCAGTTTTCGTCGAATGGGCTGTCCATGAATGGGCTATCCATGCAGCCGTGCATCCCGACGAAGGAAGGCATCGGATATTTTTCACTGTAGGTTTCGAATCCCATCAGATCCCATGCACCGCCGTTCGGACGTTTCAGTGTCCGGTGGTTCGGATCGAGGAGGCTTTCGTCTTCTTCCATTGCCGGTGCGACGCAGAGGTCGGAATGGCGGATCGAATCCACGGTATCCATGAGCAGCGCCCACTTCATGTCTTCGTATGCCTGATAGCCCTCGTGCCAGCGGGAACCGTTTTCTTCCCAGCACTTGATCTTGTATTCAAGCAGTTCGATCATTTTTGCCGTCAGCGGTGCAGCGATGCGGATGAGGCTTTCCGCCTGTTTTTCCTGTGCTTCGTTTGACAGAATGAACATTCTGGTGGCGTACTTGTCGCCGACTTTTTTCATGAGGGTATTGCAGACGAGGTCGTCCAGTTCCGCCTGGGTGTACGGGAGAGCGACGCCGACGTCCAGTGCAATTTCTTCGGCGGTCAGCGGCTTTTCGTAGGCGGAGAGAAGGAGATTCTTGACGATCAGACGGTTGACAATAGAGTAGGGTTCTCCGTTTTTGCCGTCCATACCGTTCATGACAAATCTGATATTTTCCGGTTTATAGCTTCTCTTTCCAAATTCGCGTGCCATAGTCATACCTTCCTTTAATAATTTTCTCGAACGGAACAGCTTCGACGTGACCGTCCCTTTCGGCATTCCGAGCATCGCGGCGATCTCCTCGACCTTGCGGTCCTCGATATAGTACGCCACAAGGATGTTCCGGTAATCCGCACGAATGAACGCCAGCGCACGCCGCATCCGCGCGAGGTTTTCGCGGGAGACCTCGCCTTCCACATACGTTTCTTCGACGGAGATGTCATCCGGGAGATCGAACGATTCGCCGTCGTCGTTCTGCGGAAGAGGAACGAGCCGTTTGCTGTCTTCATGACGTTTCCCGGCAAACGCGGCGTACCGGTTGCGGGCGATTTGCCAGACCCACGCGGGAAAGTTTTCAGGAACCGTCCCTTTCGACAGTGCGGCGATTACGTTTACGGAGATGTCGGAGGACAGATCCTCCGCAGACGTGGTATTTCCACACTTTTTCAGACAGAAATAAAAAATTTTTTCCATGTAGTCGGAGATATATTCCGCCATAAGACGTTCAGCGACAGGGCTTTGCATGAGAGAGACTCCTTTTGGCATCGAAGTTTTCCGTTCCACCTATATAGTGTCGGAAAACGGGATTTGACTGCGCG
>JBJFGC010000476.1:0-6741 GCA_051892315.1 Eubacteriales bacterium | reverse complement strand
AGGGGGTGCGGGGGAAAGCTTTTTTTAAAAAAAGTTTCCCCCGCGAATCTCATCCAACTCACGTTAAAATAGAAAATGCCGCGGGCGCGGCAGGAAAGGTGAAAAAATGAAAACCGTAAAAGACAAATATCTGGTCGTGGGCGCGGATTTTGCAGGCTATCCGCTGAAAGAAGCAGTCTGTGCGCATCTCCGCGCGAAGGGCTGGAAAATCACGGACCTGGGTGTGACCGACCCCAATGTGGAGGATACGGAAAATATGTTCCATCGCGTGGGTCTCCGCGTTGCCGCGAGGGTTTCCGAGGGGGAATTTGAGCGAGCTCTTCTGTTCTGCGGAACGGGAATGGGAATCCACATCGCGGCAAGCAAATGCCCGGGCATTCACGCCGGCGTTGTGGAAAGTGTCCCGGCGGCGCTGCGCGCCATTACCGGAAACGGGGTCAATGTGCTGGCAATGGGGGCGTTTTACGTGGCACCGCAGATGGGCTGTGATATCGCGGATGCCTACCTGAACGCCGAGCTTGGCTCCGGCTACGAATGGTGGCACAATTTCTACGAATTCCACAAGCTGGCGATGGACGAGCTGGACGCCTTCGACTACGAAGCCTACAAAGCCAACGGCTTCAAGCTCAATCATCTGGCTGACTACCCGCTGAAGCTCGAAACCAAGCCCGAATAAAGAATTGCATCTCAAAAATGCGGGGAAAACTTTTGGAAAAAAGCTTTCCCCGTACTCATCTCAACGCGCCCAAACAGCGAAATTCTGTTATAAAAAGGAGGGGCTGCTATGCTTTCGATTCCGTTAATCAATGAAAAATCTACCGCAGAAACCCGTCCGGCGTATCTCTCCGAGCTGAAACGCGCGGGCGCCGACCGTGTCTTTCTCTTTGTTGCCAACCCCTATGACGAAGGGGAGCTTTCCTCCGCCATGACCCTTTTGCGGGAAAACATCGACTTTTACCGCGCAAACGGACTGGAAGTCGGCGTCTGGATCACCGGCTTCGGACACGGCGGGGAGCAGTCCGAGCCTCTCCGCAGCCGAACGAAGGATTTCACCCGCCTCGTCGGTCTGTATTCGGGCGGCAGCGCTGGTGACTCGCTTTGTCCACTGGATGAAAACTATCGTGCCAATTATCTCGCTTTTGTCCGCCGGATTTGTGAGCAGAATCCCACGCTGCTGATGATTGACGACGATTTTCGGATGTGCCTTCACGGCCCGGTGGACTTGGGCTGCGCCTGTCCGCTGCATCTTGCCGAAATCTCCCGCCGCCTCGGAAGGACCGTTTCCCGTGAGGAGCTGGCGGAAACCATTTTCCACGGAAAGCCCGATGAACGGAGGGAAGTATGGCTCGCCGTGATGCGTGACACCATCCTCGATTTCGGGCGGGCAGTCCGCGAAACCATTGACTGTGTAAACCCCGCCATCCGCGCCGGACAGTGCGCTTGCCTGACGACATGGGATGCGGAAGGAACAGACGCCATCGCGCTGTCCCGCACACTGGCCGGAGGAACAAAGCCCTTCCTGCGTCTTATCGGTGCGGCATACTGGAACAACAACCACGTTTTCGGAACGGTGAACCTCGGAAACATTGTGGAGGTTGAGCGAACGCAGCTCGCCTGGTGCAAAAAAGACGCGCCCGACATTGAGGTCTTTACCGAGGGCGACGTCTTTCCGCGTCCGCGCTATGTCACCCCCGCCGCTTTTGTGGAGGGCTTCGACCAGGCGCTGCTGGCGGACGGAACTCCCGACGGAATTCTGAAATATATGCTGGACTACAGCCAGACGCCCCTTTACGAAACCGGCTATATCGACCGCCATGTCCGCGCCGCATCCCTTCGTGCTGAAATTTCCGCCCGTTTCAAGGGAGCGGCCGTGGGGGTGTACTGCTTTGAGCCGATGCACCTCGACGCAGAGCGCGACTGTACCGCTTTCTCTCCTGGGAGTCTTACGACGGAAATTGTGCGTCCGTCGTCCAAGCTGTGTGCCGCGTTGTCTGTTCCCGTCACCTATGAGAGGGACGGGTCATCGGCAGCCATCGTCTTTGGGGAGACGGCGCGTCACGCGGACGAATATTTCCGCACGGTTCCTCTGATTCTCGACGCGGTTTCGGCGGAACTGCTCGGTGAGGACGTGAGCGGACTGATTGCACGTTCTCCGCAAAGCGGTGTTGTCGCCGAAGACTTTGGAAACGAAACCATTGCGCTGTCTGCGTCCGGCTTATGCGGCGTACAGCTTGTCCGGGATGCGGAGGTGCTTTCCTGGTGGCAAACCGCGGACGGCCGGCGTTCTCCCGCCGTATGGCGTTACGTCAATCGCTGCGGGCAGCGGATTCTCGGCTATGCCTTTGACGCAGTGGAGTCCCTCGAGCGCTCTCCCCTGCTCCTCAGCTACGAACGGCAGCGGCAGTTCACGGAAAGCGTCGAATGGCTGCAGGGAAAACCGCTTCCGGCCCATCTTTCCCACAGTACGGACCTTTACGTCCTGTGCAAACGAGAGGGCGACCGGCTGACGGTAGGCCTGTGGAACTTCGGCCTGGACGAAGTGCTGCCCGCAAGAATCCGGCTTGACCGCGAATACCGTGAACTTGTCCCCATCGGCCGTGTTCCGCTTCATCTGGAAGGAGATGCGGCTGTCCTGGAGGACGTCATCCCGCCCTATTCCTTCGCCGGCTTTGAGGCTGCGGGAGTCCGGTGAAGCGGCTGCCCTTTCCAAAACAACGAAACTTCCAAAAGGAGAATCACCATGAGTCCTATCGATCCCTCTCTCTGCGGTTATGTAATCGCAAACGTTCCGGCCGACGGTACGACCGATGCATCGGACGACATCCAGCGGCTGATTGACGCCAACCCCAACCGGACCATTTTCTTTCCGGACGGCGTTTATCTCCTCAGCAAGCCCATTTTAACCCCTGCTCATCCGAAGAAAAGCGTAGATTTGCAGCTTTCCAATTTCGCGGTTTTCAAGGCAGCGGATACCTGGGACAGCGAGGAAGCCATGGTCCGTCTGGGCGGCGAGGATCCCGCCAACGACATCCGGACCGACGGAAGCAACTATTCTCTCACCGGCGGCATCATCGACGGAAACGGTGCAGCCAACGGCATTTCCATCGACAGCGGGCGGGAAACGGCCATCCGCAGCGTGTCCATTAAGCATACAAAAATTGGTATCCACATCAAGTACGGTGCGAATTCCGGGTCCTCCGACGCGGACATCACCGGCGTCAACATCGTCGGAACCGGCAAAACGGACTCCATCGGCGTCCTGCTGGAAGGCTACGACAATACCCTGACCAACATGCGCATCGGCGGCGTTTTCATCGGTGTGGAGCTGCGTTCGGCCGGCAACGCGCTGAAAAACATTCATCCGCTGTACTTCTCCGACTATACCGATTACCAGAACAGCTGCGGTTTCTGGGACAAAGCGGGAAACAACTGGTATGATTTCTGCTACAGCGATCATTTCGGCATCGGCTTCCGCAACGCACCCCACATTTCCAGTGTTTACGACAATTGCTTCTGCATGTGGTGGGCCGGCAAGGTTTCGCCGCAGACCGTATTCACCGCGGACGGCTCCTTCAACTCCATCGTGACCAACATGAAGGTGGGCTTCCACGGCGACTCGAAGGAAAACGTGATTCTTTCCGTCCGCGAACCCGGAGGAAAAGGCGTGTTCCAGCGCATCCTCACGGATCCGAACCGCATCACGGACCACGCGCACGAGCCGTACCTCAGGGACGGCATTCAGTGAGGAGGCGCTCCCGATGAACTTCCCGTCCATTGACCGCCGCGCTCTTGTCACGCGTCATACCATCACGCTGTCCGGCAGCCGGAAGGTGATTCCCCTGGGAAACGGTGAATTCTGTTTTTCCGCCGACCGCACCGGACTCCAGACCTTTGGCGGAAACAGCATGGCGCACTGGGCCTGGCATGAATTTCCGCTCCCCGATTCGGTCCGTCCGGAGGATCTTCCCGAAACCGGAACCTATATGCACGGCCGTCTGACCGGTGACGGCAGGGACCTTGTTCCCGCCGGAAAAGAGGACGCTGCCCGTTATATGTTTGACAATCCGCATTCCTTCAGTCTCGGACGCCTCCGCTTTACTTCAGCAGACGGTGCGGATCTTCCGGAGTCCGCGTTCACCGACGCGGTTTCCGTCTGCGACCTGTGGAACGGTATTCTGCATACCACCTTCCGCCTGGACGGCCGTCCTGTCCGAGTGACCACCTGCGTCCACCCGGAGCAGGACGCCGCAGCGGTCAAAATCGAAGCGGACGCGTCCGTAGGCCTGGCCGTTACGCTGGATTTTGCCTATCCCACGCTTACCAACGGCGCATGGCTGGGCGATTTCTCCGTTCCCGACCGTCACGCCACGGATTTCACTTGTACCGAATCTTCCTGTCACATCCGCCGGACGCTCGACAAAACCTCGTTTTCCGCCGACTGGCAGTGGACCAACGGCACCCTCGCGGCACCCGCTCCCCACACGTTTCTTCTGACGTTCTGCGGCGGGACCGAATTTGTCCTGCGTTACAATAAGGAAGATAAAGACGGTGCGGCACCGCAGACGATGCCAACCGAAGACGAAGCCGAAACCGAGTGCGCGGCAGCATGGAACGCCTTTTGGGAAAGCGGCGGCGCCATTGACCTGTCCGGCAGCCGGGACGAGCGGTGGTTTGAGCTGGAACGCCGGATTGTGCTCTCGCAGTACATTCTCCGCGTTCAGTCTGCCGGTTCCTGGCCGTCTGCGGAAGCCGGACTGATGTACACGGACAACTGGCGCGGCCAGTTCCATATGGAAATGGTTTGGTGGCACGCCGCGCACTACGCGCTCTGGCAGCGCATGGAACTGGCGGACCGTCAGCTCGGCTGTTACCGCACCTTCCTGCCGATGGCGAAAAAGCTCGCCGCCGATCTTGACTGCAGGGGTGCAAAATGGGGGAAAAGCGTCAATCCGAACGGACGCACTGCCCCATGGCAGGGAAACCTGGCGCTCCTCTGGAAGCAGCCCCATCCGATTTTCTTTGCCGAGCTGGAATACAAAAACCGTCCCACGTCTGAAACGCTCGAAAAGTGGGCGGAAATCATCGACGAAACCGCCTGGCACATGGCGGACGTCGCCGTAAAAAAAGAAGATGGCTTTTATCACCTGGATCCGGTCATGCCGCCATCGGAGCTTGGGTTCACGCACGATACCCTGTTCGACCTGGCGTACTGGAAATGGGGGCTGGACATGGCGCAGACGTGGCGGGAACGCATGGGAAAAGCGCGCGTTCCTGCGTGGGACGAGGTGTCCGAGAACCTCGCGCCGCTCCCCGTAAAGGACG
Source organism: Eubacteriales bacterium (assembly GCA_051892315.1). GTDB lineage: Bacteria > Bacillota > Clostridia > Oscillospirales > CAG-272 > UMGS1696. Next base: position 1,419 of record JBJFGC010000476.1, on the reverse strand, counting down.
GCCTCTATCTGCGTGCGCCCGACTGGACGGAAACCTATGAAAAGCAGAACTACGAGCATCCCGACCCGGTCGGCGTCTACGGAATGCTTCCGCCGACGGAAATGGTGAGCCGTCGTATTGCGCGGAATTCTTTGAAAAAAGTCTGGGAATGCTGGGACAAAAACCGTATCTGGGGCTGGGATTTCCCGTGGATTGCGATGTGTGCTTCGCGGGTGAACGAGCCGGACATTGCCGTTGAAGCCATGCTTTCCCTTGACGTGGATGAAATCGGCGCCAGCGGACGGGGAAGCTATCCCTACCTGCCGGCCAACGGTGCGGTTCTGTACGCAGCGGCGATGATGGCCGTCGGCGCCAACGGCGAAACGGCTCCCGGCTTCCCGAAAGACGGCCGCTGGGTGGTGCGGGCCGAAAAGATTCTTCCGTGGTAAGGGGGAAGAGGGAAACTGACCATGCTGAAGGGCATGGGGTTCTGAAAGAATGCTTTCCGAATGGTTCTGACGTTGGATGACAGAACCATCGCAGAGTCGGTGCAATCTCTTTCCCTGCTCAGAAAATTCCTGCAGCAAAAACAGCCGAACGGTGTCGTTGGCTTTTCGCCAACCGCCGAAAGGCTGTTTTTTTCATGTATTTTGTGCTTTCCAATCCGGACAGCATCATACCGATATCCCTGTATCGTTCGTATCTTCGTCCTGAATGACAAGATTGTAATATGCTGCAAGAACCTCCTTTGCCTCCTCGTAATCGGTCAGAACGGAATAACGATTTTTTTCCATATCTTTCACGAAAATGACGGTCTCGTTCTCTGGTGTACGCATCAGCAGGTAGAGGTATTTCAGCTGTTCCTCCACCTTTTGCCCGATGGTCCCGAGAATCTCGTACTGTTCCGGGAAGCCTTCCTCATACTCCCCGTATTCCGGGTATTCTTCTTCCGTTTCGTCCTGCATGATCTCATACAGCAGCTTCTCGATGGTTTCTCCGAGCTTTTTACAGTATCGGTTTTCGGACGTGAGCGTTACGCCGAGAAGAAGGATGGAAATATGCAGCAGGAAATAGGCCAGTGCCCAAACAATCCGAAGCGGGGTACGCATCCCCGAACCACTCAGATCGAGGCAGATTAAGAGACCGTATATGAACAGAAAGGCAAGGTTTCCTATAAAATAAGTAGAACGGCAGCAAAGCGCAGCGATCACAGACAGAGCCGCCAGAGCAAGGAGAATCTCTGTGATGGAAAGGTTATCCAGAATCATGTCAAACGTCAGATTCATGCAAATATCCGATTCCCTGAGAAGAAGTGCGACAAGATCAAGAACCAGGCGCGACAGGAGCACTGTGAGCGGCATCCATCGGCAGCAGCTGTACTTTTCCTTTTTCTGAAGGAAGGAAAATACCAGCAGAAGAAAACACGGAATCATGTCGATG
>JBJFGC010000475.1:0-1767 GCA_051892315.1 Eubacteriales bacterium | reverse complement strand
AAACCCCCCCCAAACCGTCCATACTACCCATATCATCCCAAAAAAGACATAGGAAAATAAAAAAAATGAGAGAGAAATTTTTTGGCATAATGCAGCGGGTAGGACGAAGCTTCATGCTGCCGATTGCAGTGCTTCCGGTGGCCGGATTGCTGCTTGGGATCGGGAGCTCGTTTACGAACGCGGCAACGATTGAGACGTACGGACTGGGGGGAATCCTCGGCGAGGGAACCGTGCTGCACGGACTGCTTGTGATTATGGGGAAAGTCGGCAGCGTCATTTTTGATAACCTGCCGCTGCTGTTTGCGGTCGGCGTGGCCATTGGGATGGCGCGCGCCGAGAAGGAGGTCGCCGCGCTCTCCGCTGTGCTGGCGTACTTTGTTATGAATACCGCCATGTTCGCCCTGCTGGTTCTGTCCGGACAGGTCGACAACAGCGGCGCGATTGCCGGGGACATCATGGAGGGAACCGTCACCACCGCCTGCGGGATTCCGACCCTGCAGATGGGCGTGTTTGGCGGAATCATCGTCGGCCTCGGCGTCGCGGCGCTGCATAACCGGTTCTACAAGGTTCGGCTGCCGAACGCACTCGCCTTCTTCGGCGGCTCCCGCTTTGTCCCGATTGTGTCGACCGTGACGTATATGCTCGCCGGCATCGCGCTGTACTTCGTCTGGCCGTACGTCCAGCGAGGAATTTACGCCCTCGGCGGGCTCGTCACAGGCAGCGGCTACGTCGGTACACTCCTGTTCGGTCTTATCAAACGTGCGCTTATCCCCTTCGGCCTGCACCACGTTTTCTACACCCCGTTCTGGCATACCGCGCTCGGCGGAACCGCGGAGGTGGCCGGCGTACTGGTCGAGGGCGGGCAGAACATCTTTTTCGCGGAGCTGGCAAACGCCGCGTCCATCACGCACTTCAGCTCCGACGCGACCCGGTATTTCTCAGGCGAGTTTATCTTCATGATGTTCGGGCTTCCCGGTGCGGCGCTTGCCATGTACCGCTGCGCAAAGCCGGAAAAGAAAAAAGCGGCCGGCGGACTGCTCCTCTCCGCCGCGCTGACCTGTATGCTGACGGGCATTACGGAGCCGTTGGAATTTTCGTTCCTGTTTGCCGCGCCGGCGCTGTTCGCGGTGCAGGTGCTGCTGGCAGGAAGTGCGTACATGGTAGCGCACATGCTGAACGTTGCGGTCGGTCTGACGTTTTCCGGCGGGTTCCTCGATTTCTTCCTGTTCGGTATTCTGCAGGGGAATGCAAAAACAAACTGGCTGCGGGTCCTTCCGGTGGGAATTGTCTATTTCTTCCTTTACTACCTGATTTTTTACTGGATGATCCGTCGGTTCGACTTCAAAACGCCGGGCCGCGAGGAGGGTGAAGGAGAGGCAAAGCTCTACACGAAGGCAGACGTACAGGCGAGACGCCATGTGCCGTCAGGCAAATCCTCTCTCAGTGAAGCAATCGTCGCCGCTTTAGGCGGCCGCGCGAACATCACGGACATCGACTGCTGTGCCACCCGTCTGCGCTGCACGGTCAAAAACCCCTCCCTCGTTGACGATGCCGCTCTGAAATCCACCGGTGCGGCGGGTGTTATTCGCAAAGGCAACGGTATTCAAGTGGTCTACGGGCCTCAGGTTGCGGTTATCAAATCGGATCTACAGGATTTTCTGGGAGGGTGATGGTTTTTTGTCTGGGGGAGTGCTGCTGGGGCGCTGCCCCAAACCCCGCTTAGGGACCTTTTGAGGAAAGGTCCCTAAGAACCTCCAAACCTTTTCG
>JBJFGC010000474.1:0-1772 GCA_051892315.1 Eubacteriales bacterium | reverse complement strand
TATCATTCCGCCATCCCGCAAAAATCGGGTCGTGGCCGCATTCGTTCTCCTGAGCTTCGCCTGCAGCTTCGGCGTACGCTTTGTACCGTTCCTCGCAGGTCTCTCCGGCGGAACCGTCACCATCCTGCTGACTGTTGTGCTTTCGGCAGCGGCTGCGTTCTTCTTCCCTCTTCGTGACGATGCGGAAAACACGGATGAAACCGAAACGGAGACCGAACATCATGACGCGTAATCTGTACCTCTATCTGCTCATTATGATCGCCGTGACCTACGCCATCCGCGTTCTTCCGCTGACGCTCATCCGCAAACCCATCCGAAACCGCTTCATCCGGTCGTTTCTGTACTACGTCCCGTACGTGACGCTGGCGGTCATGACCTTCCCGGCCATCACGGAAGCGACACAGTCCCCCATCGCCGGATTCGCGGCGCTGCTTGTGGGTGTAGTGCTGGCGTGGTTCGGAGCAAGCCTGTTTCAGGTGGCGGCTTCCTGCTGCGGGGTTGTGTTTCTTCTTGAACTGCTCTTATGCTGAAAACTTTTACGGTCTATCGACCGTCTTCCGACATCCGCCGTCTCCTTTGCTGGAACGGCTGCGAGGATTCCGCGGATGTTTTCGCACATCTTGACCTTCCGCATACCGCTGTCGTGGGAATCGGAGGGCTGGACTGGAACCGCGAACTCTCTCCCTGGCCTGCCGGACGGGTCTTCCGCCGCGGTGAGGATTTTGCCGGCCTTGCGGAAGTGTACCTGCGCGAGCTGACCGGCGTCCTCCTTCCCCGGATCGAAACGGAGCTGGGCTGCGCCGGCGTCCCACGCGGAATTGCCGGATATTCGCTCGCCGGACTGTTTGCCGTCTGGGCACTGTACCGGACGGATACGTTCGACCGCGCGGCGTCCATGTCGGGGTCGCTGTGGTTCGACGGCTTTATGGAATTCATGGAGCAAAACGAGCCGCTGCGCCTTCCGGATAAGCTGTATCTCTCGCTTGGGGACCGGGAAAAGCTCTCCAGAAACGCACGGATGGCGCAGGTGGAGGTCTGCACCGTTCGTACGGCGGAAAAATTCCGCGGGTACGGTACCAACGTGCGGTGGGAGCAGAACCCGGGCGGACATTTCAGCGAGGTTTCGGCACGGATTGCACGGGGACTGCAATGGATTGGAGAATAAACGAAAAAACCGGAGGGTCAAAGCTCCGGTTTTTCCGTTTTTCTTTCTTTTAGCGTGAGTCAGTATAACATAATCGTCAGAAAAAGTCTGCAAAGTAATGGTGGAGTCAATTTTTACGAAAACGTCAAATGGATATACAGGTAAAAACAATATATCCCGCATATGCAGCCAAAAGAACGATCCCTTGCCAGCGGCTGAACTTGGAGCAAATCATGGCTGGGACAACAGCAAATAAACTAATGATCCAGCAGAATGGCAGGTCAATCTGCGCTAACCCAGATGAAACAGGAAGCGCCTGTCCGGAAATCAACGCCGACAAAGGCATAATCAGCGTCAAATCAATAATGTTCGCGCCGAAAATATTGCCGATGGACAGCGAGGACTGCTTCTTGATGATGGCGGTGATGGCGGTAATCAATTCGGGCAGCGAGGTTCCGACCGCAATCAGCGTGACGCCGATGACACGCTCCGGAACACCGGCGATCCGCGCCAGAGTGCTTCCGTTATCCACCAGAAGCTGGGAGCCGAGCACAATGCAGAGCGCGCCAATAATAAATTTCGCAATATTGGTGATCAGTATTTTTCGGGAAGCGGGAACTTTTTCCTC
>JBJFGC010000473.1:0-6768 GCA_051892315.1 Eubacteriales bacterium | reverse complement strand
ATGAGCATGAAAATCGGTCTTACCAGCTACAGCATGAACAACTACATCTGCGAAGGCAGAATGTCCATCCTTGAAGTAATGCGTTTTGCGAAGGAAAAAGGCGCAGAGCATATCGAGCTTGTCCCCTTCGGCTTCACGCTGCATGACGACACAACCGGAAAGTTCAACGAAGGACTGATTGAGGACATCAAGGCCCTCTCGAAGGAAATCGATCTTCCTCTCTCCGACTACGCCGTCCTCGGCGATCTGCTCAAACCGGACGCCGACGCCCGCCGCGCGGAGGTGGAACGTCTGAAACGCCACATCGACGTGGCGGCCAAGCTTGGTCTGACACGGATGCGCCACGACATCTCCTCCTTCCGCCGTCCGCTCGAATCCAACACGCCCGCAGCCTTTGAACGGGAATTTCCGATTGCGGTGGAAACCTGCCGCGAGCTTGCGGATTACGCCGCACAGTACGGCATCACAACGCTTGTGGAAAACCACGGCTTTTTCGTCAACGGCTCCGACCGCGTCCTCCGTCTCATCGAAGCGGTCGAGCGAGAAAACTTCGGTCTCCTGCTTGACACCGGCAATTTTGCGTGTGTGGATGAAAACTGCACCGTCGCCGTCAAAAAATGCGCACCGTATGCGAAGATGGTCCACCTCAAAGACTTCTACATTCGCCGCGCAGACCGTCTCACCGGCAACGGCGGCCTGTTCCGCTGCGACTCCGGCTGTTGGTTCTCCTCCAACTCCGGCGAGTACATGCTCCGCGGCTCCATCCTCGCGCAGGGCGACCTGGACGTCTGGGCTTCCCTCGGTTTCCTTCGTGATGCCGGCTACGACGGCTATGTTTCCGTCGAGTTTGAAGGCATGGAGGACGGCAAAATTGGCAGCGAGTCCGGCATGGCAGCGGCACGGTATATTCTTGGGAATTCCTGATGGAGCGTTTTTCCGGCTTTCCGCCGGCAATGACGCTTTGCATAACTCTCCCACTTCATCCATAAAACGAGGTTCTCTATTATGACCCAACCCAATGTTTTGCTGATCGTCTGCGACCAGCTCCGCTACGATTCCGTCGGCTTCTCCGGCATCTACCCCGTCAAAACTCCCGTCATCGACGCCCTTGCCGCCGACGGCCTGTATTTCCAAAATGCCTATTCTCCCCTGCCCGTCTGCGCACCGTCCCGTCAGTCCATGCTGACCGGCGTGCAGCCCGATGCCATCGGCGCACTGTTCAACTACAATTTCATCAAAACCAACGGTGCGGATCCGGCCGTCCCCACATGGGTCTCCGAACTGAAGGATCACGGCTGGAAATGCGCCTTCTCCGGCCACTGGGACGCTTCCCCGCTCGGCAATGAAAACGCGTTCGGCTACGAAACCATTTTCGACGGCGCGGCATGGAACCGGGAAATCGGCGAAAAATACGGCGAAATCCACTACGACGGCGGTTGGTTCGGCACTTCCAATCCCATCGCTTTGGAAGACACCAAAACCTTTTGCATCTGCCGCTCCGCCGCGGATTTCATCCGCGAAAACCGCGGTCAGCCCTGGCACCTCTGGGTCGATATCACCGACCCGCACCTGCCTTGCCGCCCCTCCGCTCCCTTTGATACCATGTACGATCCCGCCGACATGACCCCGTGGCCCGGCTTCGGCGATACCTTTGAGAATAAGCCGTACATCCAGAAAAAGCAAATTCAGAACTGGCACCTGGAAGGAAAAACATGGGAAGACTTCGCCCCGACCGTCGCGCGTTACTTTGGCATGATTTCCCAGACCGACGCCGCCATCGGTCAGGTCATCGACGCCCTGCGGGAAAGCGGCGAATACGACAATACGCTCATTTTCCTCACTGCTGACCACGGCGATACCTGCGGCAGCCACGGCATGATGGACAAGCACTACATCCTCTACGACGACGTGGTCCATGTTCCCTTCATCGTCCGCCATCCCTCGCTCGGGACGGGAACCGTGGACAAATTCTGCTGCAATACGCTCGACATCGCGCCGACTGTGGAGAAAATCACCGGTCTCGCCGCAGAAAGCCAGCGGCACGGGCGTCCGGTTTCCGACTATCTCGACGGTACGGAAACGCCGGACTTCGCGGTCTTTACCTCCAACGGCCAGCAATTCGGCCTGTTCACGCAGCGCGGCATCCGGACGGCCAGATACAAGTACATCTGGAACCTCACGGACGTCGACGAGTTCTACGACCTCGAAAATGACCCCGGTGAGCTGCAAAACCTCGCGGGGGATGCGCGCTATAAGGATGTCATGCGGGACATGGGGCAAACACTTTTTGCCGAACTGCGCCGCCGCGGCGACCCGTTTGCCTCCGGCTGGGTCGAATGGCAGGCCGGACTCGGCATCTGAACTTTGTTCCTCTGCTGCTGCAAACGGTTTGAAAAACGGCGTGCGGACGTAGGTCTGTTTCCGGGCGGGCGAACATTTTTTTCAGCGATTTTTTGAACGAACGTCCAGATTTTTTGGTGAAAGATTCCATATTCAATTTTCCGTTTTCCGGAATTCCTGTGGAAATCGCATAGTAAAAACGTCTTGTAAAAAAGACGTTTTTCTGTTATAATGTTATAATACAAAAGAAGCCCAAAGGAATCTGCCATTCAGGGAGGAGCCAGAAATGTATACTGTTTTTGCAGGCGGTCACGTATATTCCGCCGCTCTGCGTGAATTTGTCCGTGCCGATGTTCTCACCCGGGACGGAATCATCGTCGATCCCGCTTATCAACCCGCATCCGGCGGCCTGCCGGAGGACGCCGTCGTTGTCGACTGCGCCGGTCTTTATCTTCTTCCCGGCCTTGTGGACGTCCATACCCACGGCCGCACCCGCCATGACTTCAACTTCGCGGATGAGGACGACTGCCGCGCGCTCCGCCGCTCGTATGCCGCAGTCGGCACCACAACCATCATGGCCACCCTTGCGTCCGCGGAATACGACCGTCTGCTCACCTCCATCGACGCCATCAACAAGAACCGTTCCGTGGAGTCCGGTCTGGCCACCATCGCCGGCATTCATCTTGAGGGACGGTACCTGAACCCGAAACGGCGCGGTGCACACGCGGAAGAACTTCTGGCACCCCTCGACGCCGGAGAACTGACAGGACTGATTGAAAAAATGCTGCCCCTCCCCGTCCACGTTTCCTCCGCCTGCGAGCTGGAAGGCGGCGAAGCCTTCGTCCGGACCGCCTGCCGTCTCGGCGCGACCTGCGGCATGGTTCACAGCGACGCGACCTACGCCGAAGCGATGAATGCGGTTTCCTGGGGTGTGACCTCTTTCACCCACACCTACAACGCGATGCGTCCGATTCACCACCGTGAGCCGGGCAACATCATTGCGTCGCTGCTGACCGACAGCGCCTACTCCGAGTTCATCTGCGATGGTGAGCATTCCCACCCGAAGATGATTGAACTGGCAAGCCGTCTGAAGCCCGCCGACCGTCTTGTGCTGGTAACCGACTCGATGGAAGCGGCAGGCTGTGAGGACGGGACGTACTCGATTGCGGGACTGCCGGTCTTCGTGAAAAACGGCCGCGCGGTCAACTCTGAGGGCGCGCTTGCGGGAAGCACACTGGATTTGTTCACGGCCATGTGCAATTATATGAAGTTTACCGGAAAGCCGCTGGAAGAAGTGGTTCTCTGCGCGACAGCCAATCCGGCGGCCATGGTCGGCATCGACCATGTATGCGGAAAGATTGAAGCAGGTCTCCGCGCGGATTTTGTGATGATTGAAAACAAGGAAGCCCCTGTACGCAAAGCCGTTTACGTCAACGGGGAGAAGATTTAAGTTGAATTTTGGAGAAACCTATGGCTGAGAAAGAAAAATATTATATTACCACTGCGATTGCCTACGCGTCCACCAAGCCGCACATCGGAAATACCTATGAAATTATCGCCACCGACGCCATCGCACGCTACAAGCGCGCGCGCGGCTACGATGTCTTCTTCTGTACAGGAACCGACGAGCATGGGCAGAAAATCGAAAACAAAGCGCTGGATGCTGGCATCACACCCAAGCAGTACGTCGACGGCGTGGCCGGTCAAATCAAAGACATCTGGGACCTGATGAACATCAGCTACGATCACTTCATCCGCACGACAGACGACTATCATGAAAAGGCCGTCGCGCACATTTTCCGCAAAATGTACGAAAAGGGCGATATTTATAAGGGACATTACGAGGGCTGGTACTGTACCCCCTGCGAATCCTTCTTCACCGAAACCCAGCTCAAGGACGGCAAATGTCCCGACTGCGGCCGGGAAGTTCAGCTCACCAAGGAAGAAGCGTACTTCTTCAAAATGAGCAAGTACGCCGACCGTCTCATGAAGCACATCGAAGATCATCCGGAATTCATCGAGCCGGAATCCCGCCGCAAGGAGATGGTCAACAACTTCTTAAAGCCCGGTCTTCAGGACCTCTGCGTTTCCCGCACGAGCTTCAAGTGGGGCATTCCCGTGGACTTTGACCCCAAGCACGTCACCTACGTCTGGCTCGACGCGCTGACCAACTATATTACCGCTCTCGGCTACGACCCCGATCTCGACGAACAGCCCGAAGCCTTCCGGAAATACTGGCCGGCGGACGTCCACATGATCGGAAAGGACATCGTCCGGTTCCATACCATTTACTGGCCGATCTTCCTCATGTCGCTTGATCTGCCTCTGCCGAAGAAGGTTTTCGGCCATCCGTGGTTCAATTTCGGCGCGGACAAAATGTCCAAGTCCCGCGGCAACGTGGTCTACGCGGACGATCTTGCGAAAAAGTTCAGCGTGGACGGCGTGCGCTACTATGTGCTTGCCGAAATGCCCTACGCGTCCGACGGTCCGATTTCCTATGAGGCCATGATTACAAGATATAACACCGACCTTGCGAACAACCTCGGAAACCTTGTCAGCCGCACCGTCGCTATGACGAAGAAATATTTCGACGGTGTCATTCCCGCTCCGGGCGCGGAAGAAGGAACCGACGCGGAACTGAAAGCCTCGGCCGCCGATGCGGTGAAGGCCTTCTCGGAACACATGGACGCGCTCCACATCGCCGACGCCTGCGCGGATATCTTCACCATGCTCCGCCGCGCGAACAAGTACATCGACGAAACGACTCCGTGGACGCTCGCCAAATCCGAGGAAACCATGCCGCGGCTGCAGACGGTGCTCTACAATCTGCTGGAAACCATCCGCATTGGCGCGGTCATGCTCCAGTGCCTGATTCCGGCAACAGCAGACAAGATTTTCGCAAACATCGGCACCTCAGTCCGTGACTTTGACTCCGCGCTCACCTTCGGTGCCCTCGAACCCGGCGGAAACGTCGGCGATGCCGCCCCCCTGTTCCAGCGAATCGACGAAGCGAAGTTCTTCGCGGAAATCGAAGCGGAAAAGAAAGCGGCCGAAGAAGCTGCCGCAAAGGCAAGCAAGCCCGCCGTGGAAAAGCCGGAGGGCGTTGCCCAGATCGGTATTGACGACTTTATGAACGTCGATCTGCGTACGGCGGAAATCAAGGCGTGCGAAAAGGTCCCGAAGGCCAAGAAGCTCCTCAAGCTGACCGTCGATCTCGGCTGGGAAGAACGCACCGTGGTCTCCGGCATTGCAAAGTATTACGAACCGGAAGCCCTCATCGGCAAGAAAATCATCGTGGTTTCCAACCTCAAGCCTGCGGTGCTGTGCGGCATTGAGTCCAACGGCATGATTCTCGCGTCCGGTGAGGAAACCGTCCGTGTCATTTTCATTGATCCGGAAACGCCGAACGGTGAACGGGTACGGTAAAGACGATGCTTCGTTTGTTTGATTCACACGCGCACTACGACGATGAACGGTTCGCGGAAAGATTCGAGGGCGGTACGCACGGCGCGCTGACCGCGGCACATGCGGAAGGAATCTGCGGCATTGTGAACGTGGGCTCCAATCCGGAAAGCTCCGCCCGTTCCGTTCACCTGGCGGAGACGTACGATTTCGTCTGGGCGGCGGTGGGCATTCACCCGTCGGACGCGCAGAAAATCGGCATTGACCGGCTGGACGAAGCCCTGAAGGAAATCCGCACTCTCGCGGCGCAACCGAAAGTCGCTGCCATCGGGGAAATCGGTCTGGATTACCACTACGACGAAACGGATAAGAACAGTCAGTCCGTGTACTTTGCCGCACAGATGGAACTTGCCCGGGAGCTCAGACTGCCTGTGGTTATCCACACGCGCGACGCGATGGGAGACACGCTGGAGCTTCTGGCGCGTTATCCCGATGTGACCGGCGTGATGCACAGCTTCAGCGGAAGCGCGGAGGTGGCGCGTCAGCTTTGCGAAAAGGGATGGTACATCTCCTTCTCCGGTCCGGTGACGTACAAAAACGCGGCAAAAGTCAAGGAAGCCGCGGCGATAGTCCCGGAAGACCGCATTTTAGTGGAAACGGACAGCCCGTATCTGCCGCCGGTTCCGCATCGCGGCAAGCTCAATTATTCGGGGTATCTGCACTTCACGTGCGAGGCCGTCGCGGCGCTCCGAGGAAAATCACCGGAAGAAATGGCAGAAATCACCGTACGGAACACGTGCCGTCTGTTCGGTATCTCATGAAACCAGGACAAAAAAATCTGCATACTTTTCTATAAATCAGTTGAAAAAGGTTTTTGGAAGGGACGTTTCGTCCTGACCGGGAGCTGGAGGAATCATGGTTATAACCTATGTTATAAAAAACAATTTGTACGTGAATCTTACGAATCTCTGTACAAACCGATGTGAATTCTGCGTTCGTGAAACCGCGAGTACGGGAATTTTCGCC
>JBJFGC010000472.1:0-1776 GCA_051892315.1 Eubacteriales bacterium | reverse complement strand
TGCGGGTGTGGCGGAATTGGCAGACGCGCAAGATTCAGGTTCTTGTGGGGGCAACTTCGTGAAGGTTCAAGTCCTTTCACCCGCATTTGATTGACACAAAAGCACTCATGACGAGTGCTTTTGTGTTTTTCTGCCTTTGTCCAGCCTTTGTCTCCGGAACCGCCGGAAGAGACAGGGAAGCTGCTGTTTTCACCTGTCCCAGGTCCGGAGAATTTCGTCGGCCATGTCTTCTGGTGTGCGGATGGAGCCGTCCCTGTCCGGAACAATCCGCAGGGCGTCGTATTTTCGGAACCAGATCATCTGCCGCTTTGCGTAGTGACGGGTGGCCAGCTTGATGGTTTCCGCAACATCCGCAAGGGTGCATTCGCCGCGGAAATACGGTGTAAATTCCTTGTACCCGATGGCCTGATAGGCGGTTTTGCTGAGGTTCGGAAGGGAGAGAATCCTCCGTGCCTCCTCCTCAAGACCTTCTTCCATCATGAGGTCCACGCGGCGGTTGATCCGTTCGTACAGAAGTGCGCGATCGGCAAAGTCAAGAATGACCGGCTTGTTATCGTACGGAATCTCGCCGGAACGCTGTGCACGGTCGGTTTCGGTCTTGGTTTTGCCGGTGGTTTCGAAAATTTCAATCGCACGCACCACCCGTTTGACGTTGTTCGGATGAATGGCAAGAGCAGCCTCCGGGTCAACGGCAGCCAGACGGGCGTGCAGCGCGTCGTTGCCGTTCTGCGCGGCGTAGGCGAACAGCTCCTCGCGCAGTTTTTCGTCCCGCTCGCCCGGAGCGAAGGACGTCAGCCGCATGAGCGCGTCGTGGTACATACCGGTTCCGCCGCAGAGAATCGGCAGCTTGCCGCGTGCGTGGATGTCCGCGAGAATCTTACCGGCGGTACGGGCGTAATCGGCGGCGGAATATTCCTCCTCCGGTCCGATGATATCGAACATGTGGTGCGGAATGCCGTCCTGTTCCGCCGGCGTCGGGGTGGCGGTGCCGATGTCCATACCGCGGTAGAGCTGCATGGAGTCGCATGAGACGACTTCGCCGCCGCATTTTTTGGCAAGAGCGATGGCCAGCCCCGTTTTTCCGGAGGCAGTCGGCCCGAGAATGGATATGGTTTGGATTTTTGTCATAATCGATTCCGGATTGTCTGAATTGTGGAAAAGCATATTTTTTTCTGGGGAAGAGAGGGGCACATTACATTTTATTCAATGAACATCGCGTCTCCGAACGAGAAGAACCGGTAGTTTTCCCGCACGGCTGTCTCGTACGCTTCGAGCATCAGCTCACGGCTCGACAAAGCGGATACCAGCATCAGCAGCGTACTTTCCGGCAGATGGAAGTTCGTAATCAGCGCGTCCACCATTTTAAATCGGTAGCCGGGATAGATGAAAATCCCCGTGTCGGTGTCGACCGGATGCAGAATCCCGTTTTCGTCGGCCGCGGATTCCAGAACACGGCAGGACGTCGTTCCAACGGCGATGACCCGCCCGCCTGCCGCACGGCGGCGGTTGATACGTTCCGCTGCGTCCTCGGTTACCCGAATGTATTCAGCGTGCATCTCGTGGTCGGCGATTTTCTCCTCCTTCACCGGACGGAACGTACCTAGACCCACGTGCAGCAGCACCGGCACGATGTCGCACCCTTTTTCCCGGATCTGCTCAAGCAGCTCCGGTGTGAAGTGCAGACCAGCCGTCGGAGCGGCGGCAGAACCCTGATGGCGGGAGTAGACCGTCTGATACCGTTCCGGATTGTCCAGCTTCTCCGTGATGTACGGAGGC
>JBJFGC010000471.1:0-6811 GCA_051892315.1 Eubacteriales bacterium | reverse complement strand
CTACTGCGACGGAGTGGAGGTGCAGTGTCCCGGACTGTCCCAGTGGGGCAGCGTGGCACTCGCGGAGCAGGGGCTGACGCCATACGAAATTCTTCAATATTATTTCGGGGACAACATTGATATTGTGCGGAACGTGCCGGTGGAAGGAATTCCGGAAAGCTACGGGGGGGTTCCCCTGCGGCTCGGCGCGGTCGGCAACGACGTCCGGCTCCTGCAGATTCGTCTGAACCGGATTTCGCGCAACTATCCGGGCATTCCCAAAATCTCCGTCGAGGACGGTTACTTTGACGCCGAAACGAGAGACGCTGTGCAGGCGTTTCAGCGGCAGTTTTCCCTCACGCCGGACGGCGTCGTCGGACCCGCCACCTGGTACGCCATTGCGCGGATCTACAACGGGGTCCGGAAGATCACCGACATCAACGCGGAGGGCATTCCGCCCGAGGACGTCACCCTCCTGTATTCGACCGAGCTGCGCGAGGGTTCGACCGGTGCGGGCGTGACAGAGCTTCAGTATTTTCTCGCCATGATTGCGGCGTTCAATCCATCCGTCCGGCCGGTGGCGATTGACGGAGTATTCGGGCCGAATACGCGCGCGGCTGTGGAGGATTTTCAGTACGATTACGGCCTTCCGGTGACGGGGGTAGTGGAGATGGAGACATGGAAGGCGCTGTACAATACGTACCGGAACCTTCTCGCCTCTCTTCCGGAAGGATATTTCTCCGTTACGACCGAGCCGTACCCGGGTGTTCCCTTGGTGGTCGGTGAGGAAAACGAGAGCGTACGGGTTCTGCAGACGTATCTGAACCGTATTTCCGATGTGTACCCGGAAATTCCGAAGGTGACTGTGGACGGTGTTTACGGTCTCGAAACGGAGGCGGCGGTGCGGGCCTATCAGGAACTTTTCGGACTCACGCCGGGCGGCGATGTGGGCGCGATCGGGACCGTGGGCGCGCGAACGTGGAATTCGATTGCCGGAACCTACCGTTCGCTGGTGCAGGGAGAGGAAGGACCCTCCACGCAGTTCGGCGGCGAGATTTCGTGAAAGAGGGGGAAACACATGGAAATTGTCAACATCATGGACCTCGCTGTGCGGACGCAGTATTTGCAGGAACGGATGCGGTATCTGGCGCTGGCGCTGCACGAGCCGGATCTGTCCGTTACAGTAACGGGGACTTATAATGAAGAAAGCGAACGTGCGGTACGGTATTTCCAGAAGACGCGGCATCTTCCGGCGACAGGCGTGGTCGATGCGGCGACATGGGAGGCACTGGTGGACGAATACTTCAGCGAACGGCGGCTGCGGGAACCGGTGCTTGTGCGTCCGGTACCCAATTCCGCTTCGTTTTCGGCCGGACCGGGAGAACGCGGCGACCACGTCGTGACGCTTCAGATGCTGCTCAACGCTTTGCGGTACCACTACGACTATCCGCCGGTTCCTTTGTCCGGTGTCTATGGCGCACAGACGTCCGAGGCGGTGCGGGGCTTCCAGCACGCGAACGCTCTGGACGCGACGGGAATCGCGGACCGCCGTACATGGGACCGGATTGCGGAGGAATACAATTTACTACTGGAATAAAGAAAGAATGCGGGGGAAACTTTTGTGAACAAAAGCTTTCCCCCGCACCCCCTTCAAAAAACTTTAAAAATGGGTAAATGGACAACGTTGGTGCAGATTTTTTGGCGGATTTGCACCTCACCTTGTCCTTTCCTTTTTTGAAAGTTTTTGAGGAGGGTGTAGTTACGCAGAGCGTAACTACGGGGGAGGGGCTTTTTTCAAAAAGCCCTCCCCGTCGAACTTATATTTTTAGAAGAGTTCCCCCCCGTTTCTTTTTTTGAAATACTTTAAAAAAGTTTGATTCAGTGAGAATGAGTGAGATTTTGCTGATATAATTCCGTCTAATCGGGATTCGTTCTATAAATTTGACTTTATTTGACTTTGACCTTTCCTGACTTTTTGAGTATAATAAAGGCACAAAGAAAAGGTCAAAGATAGTCAAAGTCGAAGACCGGAGCAGGAAAGGGAGCATACCGGAGAAGGAACATGATATTATCCGATCAAATTGCAAGACTGATTGAAAACATGCTGGAAGAAGGCGGAGGAAGTGCCGAAGTCCGGCGAAACGATCTCGCGGCCAAGCTCGGATGCGTACCCAGTCAGATCAACTACGTCATCACCTCTCGTTTCACACCGGAACGCGGGTACGTGACGGAGTCCAGACGGGGCGGCGGCGGATATATTCGGATCGTCCGCATCCAGATGACGAAAAACGAGTACCTGATGCACTTTTTCCAGGCCATCGGCGCCACGCTCGAAGAAAACGAAGCGAGGGCGTATCTGAAAAACCTCATCGAACACGGCATTATGACCGAGCGTGAAGCCCGGCTCGCAGCGCAGGCCATGTCACAGTCGGCGCTGGACAAGTGTCCGGCAGACAAACGGCCGGCGGTGCGCGCGGACATACTGCGGCACATGCTGATGCTGCTGATGATGGAATGAAACGTCAAAAATCTACCATAACATAATAAGGAAGAAATTGAATGGAGGAATCTGTTATGCTTTGCGAAAGATGTAAGAAGAATGAAGCCACCTTTTATTATCATGAAAATGTAAACGGAGCAGAAAAGACCTATTCGCTCTGCCGCGACTGCGCGGACGAGCTGGAAAAGAAGGGCGAATTCAAGACCTTCGGCGGATTTACTCCGGACTTTACCCCCTTTGAATCCCTGTTTGCCCACAGCGATCCTTTTGAACAGATCGACAACCTGTTCGGCAGTCTGTTTGCTCCGGCGAATACAAGACAGCTTGCCGAGAAGACCGGCGCGAAGAAGTGCCCGCTGTGCGGCATGACCATGTCCGACTTTGCAAGAGAAGGCAAGGCGGGCTGCCCGACCTGCTACGAAACCTTTGCGGAGGAGCTGGAACCTACCCTGGGCCGCATCCACGGCAGAACAACGCATAGCGGCCGTTCGCCGATGAAGTTCCGCGAGAAGAATGAACGGAAGAACAGGATCCGCACACTGGAGGCGGAACAGAAGGAAGCCATCAAGGCGGAGAATTACGAACGTGCGGCAGAGATCCGCGATGAACTGAAAAACCTGCGCGGAAACGCGTGATCGGGAACGGCGGAAAGGAGTGAACGACATGATGTGGTATATGAAAAAAGGAAACGATAACGATGTGGCGGTCAGCACGAGAGTACGGCTGGCACGAAACTTGAGCGGTTACCCCTTCGAGGGCCGGCTCAGTGACGAGAAGGCGAAAGAGATTCTGGACAAGGTCTGGGCCGTCTTTGACGGAAAACCGGGCTGGACGTATACGGATTTCGCCTCCCTTCCGGCAGTGGAGCGCGCGTCCTACGCGGAGCGGCACATTGTCAGCCCCGAATTCGCGCGTAAGAGCGGACCGTGTGCCCTGATTTCCAATGAGGACGCGTCGGTTTACATCATGGTTCTTGAGGAAGACCACCTCCGTCTGCAGGCCATCACCGCCGGTATGGACCTCACGGGCGCGGTAAACGCCGTTATGGAGACGGAAAAGCTGCTGGACGACGCGCTGGATCTTGCGTACTCCGAAAAGCTCGGCTATCTTACCCACTGCCCGACCAACCTCGGCACGGGTATGCGGGCGTCGGTGATGCTTCATCTTCCGGCCTACACCGGAGCGGGCGGCATCCGGAGCCTGCAGAACCAGCTCGAAAAGCTCGGTCTGACCATCCGCGGCATGGCGGGAGAAGGAAGCGCGGCGTCGGGCTGCCTCTACCAGATTTCCAATCAGGTTACGCTGGGAATTACGGAAGAGGAAACCATCACGAAGCTGGAGGATGTCATCGGTCAGATTATCGCAAAGGAACGGGAACTGCGCGGAAAGCTCAGCCGTCCGTCTCTCGACAGTCTTTCCGACCGCGTGATGCGGAACATGGGTGTTATGATGTACGCCAACCGGATCGGATCTGCGGAGCTTCTCTCCCTTTACTCGGACGTCCGTCTTGGCGCGTCGCTCCACCTGATTGACCTTCCGGCCGAAAAGCTGGATGAAATGCTGATGCGCTGCATGCCGAACACCATCTGCGCCGAACACGAAGGCGTTGCTTCCCCAGCCGACCGTGACCGTACCCGCGCATCCGTTGTCAAAGAAATCCTTGGCAAATCGAATACCGGGGTTTGAACATGTATAAAATAAAGGGAAGAGATACGGTGGGAAGGGACCTTGGGAACAAAGCCTCTTCCCACGCGAAACTTTAACCATAGAGCCTGCACAGAGGAGGGATACTATGAACATTGGATTCACTGGAAAAGCGCAGAACGCTTTGAACAGAGCTTTATATATTGCGTCGGAAATGGGACACACGTGCGTTGGAAGCGAGCACTTGCTTCTGGGACTGCTGTCGGAGAAAGACGGCATTGCGGAGCGGGTGCTGAGCGAACGCGGCGTGACTTATGACAAGACGAAAGAACTTCTTGCGGACCATGTCGGCGTCGGCGGGCCGAGTCAGCTCAGCGCGGCCGATATTACACCGCGGACGAAGAAAATCATTGAGCAGTCGGCCAACATTGCCGTGAACATGGGCCATGGCTACATCGGGACGGAGCATCTGCTGCTTGCTTTGTGCGACGAGGGCGAATGCTTTGCCGTACGTCTGATTGCCGAGCAGGGCGCATCCGCCGCTGACATCAAGCGGGACGTGATGGCTTGTTTCGGACAGGAATCCGGCGAGAAGGGGAACGCTCCCGGCGCGTCGGGCGCGAAGAAGACCGACGAGGGGCTGAAGGACGCGCCCACGCTTACGCAGTATGGCCGCAACCTCTGCAAAATGGCAAAGGAAGGGAAGATTGACCCCATCATCGGCCGTGACAACGAAACCGGCCGTGTGATTCAGATTCTCTCCCGCCGTACCAAAAATAACCCCTGCCTGATCGGCGAACCGGGGGTCGGCAAAACGGCGGTCGTCGAAGGGCTGGCGCAGCGCATCGTGGACGGCAATGTGCCGGATACGCTGCGGGACAAGATCATCGTCACCCTTGACCTTTCCGGCATGATTGCCGGCGCGAAGTACCGCGGCGAATTCGAGGAACGCATGAAAAACGTCATGGAGGAGGTCCGCCGGAACCCGCAGATTATCCTTTTCATTGACGAAATCCACACCATCATCGGCGCGGGCGGCGCGGAAGGCGCGGTCGACGCAGCCAACATTATCAAACCGGCGCTTGCACGCGGCGAAATGCAGGTAGTCGGCGCGACGACCATTGACGAATACCGAAAGCACATCGAAAAGGACGCGGCGCTCGAACGCCGGTTCCAGTCCGTCATGGTCGGCGAACCTACGCCGGAGGAAGCGGAGCAGATTCTGTTCGGCCTCCGCGACAAATACGAGGCGCATCATAAGCTGAAGATTTCGGACGAAGCCGTCAAAGCAGCGGTCAAGCTGTCCGTCCGCTACATCAGCGACCGGTACCTGCCCGACAAAGCGATTGACCTCATCGACGAGGCGGCCAGCAAGAAGCGTATTTCTTCGTTTATGCCTACGCCGGACGTGCGCGAGACAGAGGAAAAGCTGAAAAAAGTGACGGCCGAAAAGGAAGAGGCCATCCTCGGCGAGGACTACGAGGGTGCGGCGCGCCTGCGTGACGAGGAAAAGAAACTCACCGAGGAGCTGGAAACGAAAAAATCCGCCTCCTCGGCAGGAAAGTCCGACACCTTGGTAGTCGATGCATCCGATATTGCGGACATCGTGACCTCGTGGACGGGAATTCCGGTCAAGAAGCTGGCGGAAGAAGAAGGCGAACGCCTGATGAAGCTCGACAGCATCCTCAAGGAACGCATCATTGGTCAGGATGAAGCCGTCGATGCCGTCGCGCGCGCCATCCGCCGCGGACGGATGGGACTGAAGGACCCGAAGCGTCCGATTGGTTCGTTCATTTTCCTCGGCCCGACCGGCGTCGGCAAGACGGAGCTTTCCAAGGTGCTGGCGGACACCATGTTCGGCGACGAAAACGCGATGATTCGTGTGGATATGTCGGAGTACATGGAAAAGCACAGCGTCTCCAAGCTGATCGGTTCCCCTCCGGGCTACGTCGGCTATGACGAGGGCGGTCAGCTCACCGAAAAAATCCGCCGCCGTCCGTACTCCGTCGTGCTTTTCGATGAAATCGAAAAGGCACATCCGGATGTCTTCAACATCCTCCTGCAAATCCTGGAGGACGGTATTCTCACCGACGCGCAGGGCCGGCGGGTGGACTTCAAGAACACCGTCATCATCATGACCTCGAACGCCGGCGTTTCCGAGCTGGCAAACGCACCGCGGAAACTGGGCTTTACCGACAGCAGCGATACGTCCGCGGAACGTGACGAGCGCGAACGGACCAAGGCCGCGCTGCTTGACGCACTGAAGCATACGTTCAAGCCGGAATTCCTGAACCGTGTGGACGAGACCATCGTCTTCAACAAGCTGACGGATGCGGACATCGAGAAGATCACCGAGCTGATGCTCACTGAGGTCACAAAGCGGATTGAAGCTCTGGGCATTTCCATCACCTTCGACCACGACGTCGTATCCTCCCTTGCAAAGGAAGGCTTCGATCCGACCTACGGCGCACGTCCGCTCCGCCGCGCCATCGTCCGCCGTGTCGAAGACAGCTTCTCCGAAGCGATGCTCCGCGGCGACGTCAAGTCCGGCGACCGCGTCACCGCCGTACTTGAGGACGGGGAGATCAAGTACAGAAAGGACTAAAAAAATGCGGGGAAAACTTTTGGAAACAAAAGCCTCCCCATAAAACAAAGCCGGGTGCAGACCGAACGATTTGCACCCAGCTT
>JBJFGC010000470.1:0-1799 GCA_051892315.1 Eubacteriales bacterium | reverse complement strand
AAAGCTCAGAAGCTACGAACACACGCTGGTCGACCAGGCAGCAGCGAAGATCGTGGACATCGCCAAGCGGAACGGCGTCGAGGTTTCCGGTCCCATCCCGCTCCCGACCGAAAAAGAAATCATTACCATTCTTCGCGCAGTGCATAAGTATAAGGACAGCCGCGAACAGTTCGAGCAGAGAACCCACAAGAGACTCATTGAGATCCATAAGCCTTCCCAGAAGGTCGTGGAAGCACTCATGTCCGTGGAACTTCCCGCAGGCGTTGATATCGACGTTAAGCTCTGAGAAGCTCTCAGCTGAAAGCCTGTAAACCCACAAAAAGCCAAACCGAATCCCGTTCAGAGCGTGTACGGTGCGTACTCTCCGGTACAATCCCGTGAGCTTGATGGCGGTCGGGTCATGTTGACGGCCTCGGACGGCTTCCGAATTTAACCCGGCTGTCAACCAATAACCTATCATTATTATGGAGGAAATTCGATGAAAAAAGGTATCATCGGAAAGAAGCTCGGAATGACGCAGATCTTCCTTGAAGACGGCACCGTCGTTCCGGTAACCGTAATCGAAGCGGGTCCCTGCCCGATTACACAGAAGAAGACAACAGAGACGGACGGTTACAACGCCGTTCAGCTCGCATTTGAAGACATCCGCGAAAAGCTCGTAAATAAGCCTGCGGCTGGTCACTTCAAGAAGGCCGGCGTTTCCCCGAAGCGCCACCTCAAGGAATTCCGTCTTGACGATATTTCCGCAATGAACGTTGGCGATGTAGTAGCCGCCGATACCTTCGCTTCCGGCGATAAGGTCGACATTACTGGTATTACAAAGGGCCGCGGATATTCCGGCGTTGTCAAGAGATGGAACGCACACATCCTGAAGATGACTCACGGTACCGGTCCGATTCACCGTCAGCCCGGCTCCATGGGTGCAAACTCCACGCCGTCGAGAATCTACAAGAACAAGAAGATGGCTGGTCAGTACGGTAACGAGCAGGTCACCGTATTAAATCTCGAAGTTGTCAAGGTGGATACCGAAAAGAATATTATCGCCGTGAAGGGCGCCGTTCCCGGCAGCCGCGGCGGTATCGTGTTCATCCGCGACAGCGTGAAAGCATAAGTCGGAAGGAGGAAGAAAAAATGCCCGAAATTAAAATTGTAAACATGGCAGGCGAAAACGTTGGAACGATGAACCTCTCCGACGCCATCTTCGCAGCCGACGTAAACGGCGCTGTCCTCCATATGGCAGTCAAGAGCTACCTCGGCAATCAGAGACAGGGTACTCAGTCCACCCTCACCCGTACCGAAGTTTCCGGCGGCGGCAAGAAGCCGTGGAAGCAGAAGGGTACCGGCCGCGCAAGACAGGGTTCCACCCGTTCTCCTCAGTGGACGCACGGCGGCGTTGCCCTCGGCCCGAAGCCGCGTCTCTATAAGACCAAGCTCAACCGCAAGGTCCGCAAGCTCGCTATGATCAGCGCGTTCTCCGCAAAGGTCGCAGACGGCGAAATGATCGTCGTCGACAGCATCACCACGGCGGAATATAAGACCAAAACGATGGTGAAAATGCTCGCAGCTGTGGGCGCCGCAAAGAAGGTGCTCGTCGTTCTTCCCGAAAAGGATGAAAAGGTCCAGGGCAGCTTCGCCAACATTCCCGGCGTAAAGGTTTCCCTTTACAACACTCTGAATGTCTACGACATTCTTAACTGCGATTCCTTCATCGTAGCGAAGTCCGCGGTTGAAAAAATCGAGGAGGTATATGCGTAATGAAATTCGTTCAGGATATCATAAGAAGACCTCTTATCACGGAA
>JBJFGC010000469.1:0-6881 GCA_051892315.1 Eubacteriales bacterium | reverse complement strand
CTCTTTCCTATCTGAACGTCGTTTTTAAAACAGAGCTTTTAGAAGAATTGAATCAAACCATCGAGGAAGAAGTTGCACGACGCATGGAAAGTCTTGACCTTTCGCAGATTCAGCCCTCAGAGAGCGCGCAGGCCTCCTCCTCTTATGAAGTGGTCGAGCTTCATTACGGCGATGCACTGTACGCAGCCTCCGCCTGCGACATCATGCTCCGTTCCGGAAGCGCGTTCTGCATCGCTCCCGATGCCTCTCAGGGAATTGCCGATTATACCGCCGGAGCGGAAATTTATAACGCTCAGTATCTTACCAAAAATCATATGTGCCTCATCCCCCGCGGGGACGGACGCGGTATCATGGCCGATTCCGATTCGGTCTATATCATGATAGGGGGGGAATATGCAATTGTCGAAGGATAACACAAACACAAAAAAAATACGTACCCGTGAAGAGCGCAAAAAGCTCATGGTGCGGATCGTAGCATTGATTCTGGCTGTTCTGATGGTCGGCGGAATGGCGTATTATACGATTTACATCCTGACTTCCTCCGTCGGCGCGGCTGACTTTGAGATCTCCGAAGTTCTTGACACATCCTCGCTGAAAAACAGCGGGGATGTTCTGGTTCGTGTCGGTCTGATGTACGGTTCCAACCTGACGAAGGGCTTCGAAGTCCAGACAACGGACGGCTTCACCATCGGAAGCCAACTTCTGATCGATGACCGGGACTTCGTGGAGCTGTGGGATCTCGACGACACCCGCATCTCCTGCACCGTGGATGACAATCTGTCCCGTACCGGCGACTCTTACCTGCCCGCTGAAAAAAAGAAGGATACCATCATCGGCGGCTACCATATTGAAGTGGACTGCGGGGATTACGAACGCTGGGAGCTGGAAGAACTCATCGAAGATTTGGAGGATGATCTCGAGGACCTCGGCTTGTACCCGATTCCGTCCTACATAAATTTCGGCTATGCGCTCCGCATCGGCAACTTTGCGTCGGAAAGCGACGCGTGGGATTATCTGGATGACGTGGAAGACCTGTTTCCACGCAGGAGCGTCAAGGTGGTCTTCCCCTCCCCCACCGCGGTTTCCATTCTGTCGCCCGACACCGACCGGATTCTGTTCGAGTTCGACTGCGAGGCGGAGCTGGAGCTTGGTCTCAGCGCCCATGAGGACAGAAACGGCAATACCTACATGCAAACGCCCGCCGGCAACATCTACGACGGTGTGTTCTGCTTCAAGCGGTACGACAACGGAGACGTCGAGGGAGTGGAGCTGATCAACATTCTTCCTCTTGAAGCCTATATCGCCGGCGTCCTTCCCTACGAAACCTCCAATACCTGGCCGCTCGAAACGCTGAAAGCGTTTGCCATCACCGTCCGCTCCTACACGCTTTCTCATCTTGAAAAGCATATGGATGTGTACGGCTTTGATCTCTGCAATACCACTGAGTGTCAGGTCTATAAGGGAGCAGGACGAATCAACGAACGCATCATGAACGCGGTGCAAAGCACCGCCGGGCAGATTCTCGTCTATGATGACGAAATCGTCAACGCGTATTATTCCTCCAGTATGGGCGGCGTGACCGTCAGCGCCGAAGACGCATGGGGCGGTCCGGAAGATCTTCCATATCTGCAGGCGGTCGAAACCCCCTGGGAACGTTACATGAGCCAAACCAACGGCTTCTGGATCTATGAAATCTCCCCCTCCGCGCTCTGCAAGCACCTGAATCAAAAGGGTTATACCTCACTGAAAGATGAAATCGCGGATGTCGAAATCCTCGAGCTTGCCAAAAATTCCACTTACGTCAAGGAACTTCGGATCACCGATATCTATGGCGAGAGCGTTACCATTACCTATACGGACAATGTGCGTATCGCTCTGTCGCCGTATGTGAAGAGCGCAAATTTCGTCGTCGGTCAGGGCAGCGTGGAGTACACGGAAAACGTGATTGTGAACGAAAACTACGCGCCCGAGGATGACGAAAACGAATTCCTCGGTCAAAGCACGGCTTCCTACGGTAAGGAATCCGGCTACACCGACGTCAACGGCTGTTATGTCATTACCGCGGATTCACTGGAACGGCATTATACCTCCATCTGGACCGGCATTGCGACGGGAGAAGAAACGCTCATGTATGAAAAAATTGACTTTTTCGTCATGTCCAGCCAGAATGCCGCAGCATTTTTGGGCGAGGAATACGCCGGATACGCCACCGTTGAGACAGAAGACAAGACCGAAAACCGCTACAGCACCGAAATTCTCGCGGACAAGTCCGACGACGATGTGGTATACAAGGTCGCATACGCAGAAGACAAGGACAATTTCCTTTTCGTCGGCAAGGGCTGGGGCCACGGCGTCGGCATGAGCCAGTACGGTGCACGCGACCTCGCGGACCTCGGCTATTCGGCGGAGGAAATTCTGTACGCCTACTTCACCGATGTAAAAATCATGGATTATGAGGATTTTCGGTGAGAAAACGATCTCTTCTTACCTTCCCCAAAACCGGAGCATCTTCCGCTCCGGTTTTTATTCGCGAATTTCCCACAAAAAAGTCCTGTATTCCCTAGAAACATATCTATTTTTCAATAATGTATTTTATTCAATGAATCTCACTTGACTGTACGGAAAATCTATGCTAAAATTAGTTAGGTAATAAATTATGAACAAACTTTTCACACAGAAAGGAGATACTCAATGAAAATGCTGAATGTAAACGGTCAAGCGCCGCAGGAAGACGACGAGGATTTATTCAAAAAAACGCCGATGATGCTCATTAGCGATATTCACCGTCTGATGGGGGAAAAGCTCCGCGAAAACGGAGACGAAAATCCCATCAGCCAGAAATCGGGACGTTCACTTCTGATGGAGCTGTCCAAAAAGGACGGCCGGACGCAACTCGACCTCGTGCGTGCGACCCATCTCAAGGCGCCCACCATCAGTGTCGCTTTGCAGAAGCTGGAAAGAGAAGGCTTTGTGTCACGTCGTCCGGACGAATACGATCTTCGCGCAACCCGCGTCTTTCTGACCGAAAAGGGACGGGATCTGGATCTCAGAGTCCGGAAACGCATCTACGAAGAAGAACGCGCCGCGATGAAGAATCTGACGGAATCCGAAAACGAAACGCTGATGCGCCTGCTTACGAAAATCAAAAACAATCTCATCGATGAAACCACAAAGGACGGTGACTTATATTGAAAAAAGTCAAACTCCGGGGATATCTCAAAAAATACTGGTTTTTTGTTATCATTTCCCCCTTATTCATGGTCGGTGAAGTTCTCGTAGACCTCATGCAGCCGAAGCTCATGTCGAAAATCGTCAACACCGTTGTCGAAAGCGGAGAGCTTTCCGTTGTTATGAGCACCATTCTCACCACCTGTCTTCAGATGTTCGGTCTGGTTGCTGTCGGCGGCTTCATGGGACTCATGTGCTGCTACACCGCCAGCATCGCGTCACAGGGCTTCGGCAACGATGTCCGTATCGACGCATTCAACCGCGTGATGTCCATGTCCCTTGAACAGACCGACCGCTTTACGACCGGTTCGCTTGTTACCCGTCTGACCAACGACATCACTGCCCTGCAGGATCTGGTACAGTCGATTCTTCGCATGTTTGTCCGCGCCCCCATTTTCATGATCGGCGGGCTGGCAATGTGTCTCACACTTGACGTTTCCTTTGGTTACGTGGTCGCAATTTCCTTCCCGTTCCAGCTCGCTCTGGTGCTGTTCATGGTCTTCAAAGCCTTTCCGAAGTTCACCATTGTCCAGAAAAAGCTCGACCGCGTGAACTCCGTGGTTCAGGAAAGCGTCACCGGTGCGCGCGTCGTCAAGGCCTACACGAGAGAGCCGCACGAAATCGAACGGTTCGGCGTAGCCAACGCCGACTATCAGAAAACCAATCTGTCTGTGCAGATTCTCATGTCCTGCGTGTTCCCGCTTCTCTCCATCATCATGAACGCGTCTGTTCTGGCGATTATTTACATCGGCGGGCTGCAGGTTGAGGCGGCGCGCATCAACGTCGGTGACGTCATGGCTGCCGTTCAGTACATCACGCAGGTTCTCATGTCCATCATGATGGTCTCCATGATGTTCAATCAGATTGCACGCGGTAAGGCATGTGCCGACCGTGTTCGCGAGGTGCTTGAAGCCGACCCGGTTCTCGTGGACGGCGACAACACGGAAGCACCGGAAACCGGCACCATCCGTTTCGAGAACGTTTCCTTCAAATATCCGGACGCCGCCGGCAACAACGTCCTCGAAAACATTTCCTTTGACGTCAAAAAAGGAGAAACCGTGGCGATCATCGGCGCGACCGGCTCCGGTAAATCCTCTCTCGTCAATCTTATCCCTCGTTTTTACGACACCGTGAGCGGCACAGTTTACGTGGATGGTGTGGATGTCCGTAAATGGAACCTGCACGAGCTTCGTTCCCGCATTGGCTTCGTCCTCCAGAAAAGCGAACTGTTCTCCGGTACCGTGAATGACAACATCAACTGGGGTAAGCCCGACGCGACCCAGGAGGAAATTGTCTCCGCTGCCAAAGTGGCGCAGGCAGATGAATTTATCTCCCAGATGGAGGAGGGCTACACCTCCTACATTGCCGAAAAGGGCGCGTCCCTCTCCGGCGGTCAGAAGCAGCGTGTTGCCATTTCCCGCGCAGTCCTGCGCCGTCCCGAAATCCTGATTTTCGACGACAGCACTTCCGCGCTCGACCTTGGTACGGAGGCAAAGCTGCGCAGCGCTCTCAACACCGAATTTGCAGGTACCACCGTGGTCATGATTGCACAGCGGATTGCCAGCGTCATGCATGCCGACCGCATCGCTGTCATTGAAAACGGAAGAATTACCGCGTTCGACAATCATGAAAACCTTATGAAAACCAGCGCGGCGTACCGCGATATTTACAGCTCCCAGATGAAAAAAGACGGAGGTGACGCAGAATGAACAACGAACCGAAAAGAGACAAAAAAACACAAGCTCCTCCGATGAACGAACCGATGCCCAATGCCCAGAACCCTAAGGAAGGCGGTGCGAAGAAGGAGCCAACCGCGGACGAACTTCGCACGATGATGAAGAAAAACAACGCGGGAGGAGGCGGCGGCCCGCACGGCGGTCCGATGATTCGGGAAAAGCCGAAGGATGCCAAAGGGACGATCATCAAGCTCATCCGCTACATCGGCAAGAGCCGTTATCTCGTTTTCGCCATCCTCGGGACCACCATTCTGTCTACCCTTTTCAACCTCATCGGACCGAGCCTGCAGGGAAAAGCCATTGACGCCATCACCATCACGGCCGAACGTCCCTATGTGGACTTTGACGCGCTCATCCACATTCTCTTTCTGATGCTGCTCGTCTACCTGGCCAACGCGGCCGTCCAGCTTCTGCAGGGCATTGCCTCCGCGAAGATTTCCCAGACCACCGTTTATTCCATGCGCTCCGACCTCTTCCGGAAGATTTCCCATCTCCCGATTCGCTACACCGACACCCACGCGCACGGCGATATTATGAGCCGCATGACCAACGATGTGGATAACATTTCGCAGACCATTTCCTCCTCCATTTCCTCGCTCATCTCCGCTGTGCTGACCCTCATCGGCGCGTTTGCGATGCTCATCTACTACGACTGGCGCATGGCGCTGATTTCCCTCATCACCATCCCGCTGACGATCATCGTTTCGATGAACCTGTCGAAGTTCATGCGGAAATACTTTGTGGAAAAGCAGGTTCTGCTCGGTCAGCTCAACTCTCAGGTGGAAGAAATGGTCACGGGCTACAAGACTGTTCTTGCGTACGGCAAGGAAAAGGACGCCTGTGAAAACTTCGCCAAGGTGAGCGAAGAATTCCGGAAATGCAGCATCCGCGCGAACGTCTGGGGCGGTCTGATGGGACCGGCCAACAACATCATTAACAACCTCAACTATCTCATCGTCGCAGCCAGCGGCGCGTACTTCACCATCAAGGGCGCGATTTCCGTCGGTGACATTCAGGCGATCCTCCAATATTCCCGTCAGCTTTCCCAGCCGATCAACCAGATTGCCAACCAGTACGCAAGCATTCTCACGGCGATTGCCGGTGCGGAACGTGTCTTCACCATTCTGGACACGCCGGACGAAATTGACGAAGGCAAGAGCGACATAAAGGTGGAAAACATCCGCGGAGACATTGAATTCAACAACATCAATTTCTCCTACAATCCGGGCAAGCAGGTTCTCCATAACTTCAATCTGAGCGTCAAACAGGGGCAGAAAATTGCACTGGTCGGCGCGACCGGTTCAGGCAAGACAACCGTTGTCAATCTTCTCACCCGATTCTATGATGTGGATTCCGGTGAAATCAAAATTGACGGGGTCAACATCAATGACATCCCGAAAAAGACGCTTCGCAGTGCGATTGCCATCGTTCTTCAGGATACCGTCCTGTTCCACGACACCATAGGAAACAACATCCGGTACGGAAAGCTCGATGCGACCGATGAAGAAGTCCGGCATGCCGCGGAGACCTCCGAGTCCGCCGACTTCATTGAACGGCTTCCGGAAGCCTATGAAACCGTTCTCACGCACGGCGGCAGCAACCTCAGTCAGGGTCAACGGCAGCTTCTGTCCATTGCGCGCGCCGTTCTCGCCGATCCGAAAATCCTGATTCTTGACGAGGCAACGTCGTCGGTTGACACGCGTACCGAAATGCACATTCAGCAGGCAATGGTTGCACTCATGAAAAACCGCACGAGTCTCATCATCGCACACCGTCTCTCCACCATCCGCGACGCCGATATCATCATCGTTATGAAAGACGGCACCGTCATGGAAGCCGGCAACCACGACGACCTCCTCGCTCAAAAAGGCGTCTACTACGGTCTCTACCAAAACCAGTTCGCAGGCATCGAGACCT
>JBJFGC010000468.1:0-1801 GCA_051892315.1 Eubacteriales bacterium | reverse complement strand
CTCATAGAGCACAAAATCAAGGCCGTATTCCGTCAGCGGCGACGCGGAAACCATGACCTCCTGCATGCCGCCCAGATACAGCAGGGAAAAGGCCAGCCCGAAGCAGCATCCAGTTTTCCACTTCCCAAGCTCCGACTTTGGAGCAAATACCCTAACCACAATCAGAATGTGAAAAAACAGCACGATAAAGTATCCGCTGGCCACGGCAGGGAAGCCCAGCTTTTTCACCAGGAAGGAATCAAACACGGAGGCATCCATTTCGGCGCCCGGACTGGGCATCACGGCATGGAGCACGATGGCAGCCGCTGCAAAGAACAGAACAAGAAAAAGGTCTGCCAGCGTTCTTTTGATTTTTCCATTCATTTCTATCATCACCCTTACGCTACGGTTCACATCCCATCATCCGAAGAGCGGGGGCTCATCAAGGCCCATTCTCTTCGGATCAAGATTTTTTCCGCAAGATGAACAATCTACCTGAATTCTTTTTTTCGTTTTCCTCCGGAGTGGCTGCCCGGTATTCCGCAAGCTCATAATCCGCCGAAAGAGGCTTCACCCGGGCTTCTTTCACCGCTTTTTCCGGCCCCTCAAAAGGAAAATCATGGTTCGCGCAAAAGTATCTTTCGGGATTGACCGCTTCCTGCAGCCCGGTCACGGCGTCCTGAACGGTCTCCCCGGCGATTTTCGCTTTGGCGGCGTTGTCCATTTTGGCGTCCGCTTTGATGCGCTCCCAAACACCCATCAACTTGCTTTTATGATCGTTTTTCATATCTGTTTTCCATCCTTTCCGTTCGTTCACTCCGAAAGCCCCGGTTGCTCTGCATCAGTGACTTCATATTCGACCAGCATAGGCGATCCGTCTTTCCCGCTGACCGTCAAATAATCGTGGCCTGCTACGCCTTCCTCAGTGACAAAAGAGATCCCCAACGTGGGCAGCAGTTCGCCGATATTCCCTGCAAGAATGACCTGATCGCCCGGCGCCAGGTCCTGCACAGAACCGATACACTCGGTTTCGCTGCAGCTAAAAGAGTCATTCACAATGACATCCATTTCGATTCGCCAGAGAGAAAGCTCTGTAACGGTCTGGTCAAAGGAGAGCAGAAAATAGCTGCTGTATGTACTGTCCCCGTCACCAAGCAGGGTGGTGCCCTGCGCTTCGTATTCGGCAGCCTGCTGCTGTGTCAGCCCGATGACAGTGATCTCAACGGGCTGGCTCTCACTGATCAAGCCGAATTCTTTCAACTCCTGAAGGACGTCATCAGGAATGTCCTGAAGTTCACCGTCCTGCTGTTTGACGCAGGAATAGCAGCCCGCTTCCGCCGGGTAGGTCTCCGCGATACCATCCACAGTCACAGCAATCATGTCTCCATTGGTCAGCCCATCAAACAGCGTCTCGTCGCCGGACTGATTGCTCAGGATGATCGGCGTCCCGGCACTGTCGATCAGTACATCGTTCCCATTGTCCGTGTGGAGATAATATCCCTGCACCTCCGAGAAGTCCTCTGGGAAAGACGACGCTTCATTTTGCGCGGGCTGAACCCCGCATCCTGCCAGACTGGCTGTAAGAACTACACCTAAAATCAACATCCAAAGTTTTTTCATGATAATTCCTTTCTGCATGGCTGTGTATCCGTACTCTGTTCTGTCCGCTTAACAAAAAATGTGAAACCGCAGGTGATGGCAAGAATCAATAGATCAAACATCCACACCGACAATCCCAAAACGCCGATTCTATTTCTGAATATACTGGTTGTCAGGATCAGCAAACCGTCAGATGCACAAGAGATCAGCATAACCGTGCCAG
>JBJFGC010000467.1:0-6902 GCA_051892315.1 Eubacteriales bacterium | reverse complement strand
TTGGAGGTTCTTAGGGACCTTTCCTCAAAAGGTCCCTAAGCGGGGTTTGGGGCAGAGCCCCAACACACCCCACCCATAAAAAAAGCAATAATTTTCCCCAAACCCCTTGCATCCATAAAAAGAATATGCTATAATAAAAAGGCGAAAATTGAAAAAACTTATCAAGAGTGGCTGAGAGACTGGCTCTGTGACGCCCGGCAACCTACTGAGAAAATGCAGCAAGGTGCTAATTCCCGACAGATAAGAAAATACAGCGATGCGGTGTTCTTGTCTGTGGAAATGACCAGAACACTTTTTTGTTGGAAAGGAACCTAAAATGAAGAAATTATTCACATCCGAATCCGTAACCGAAGGACATCCTGATAAAATCTGTGACCAGATTTCCGACCGTATTCTCGATGCCATGCTGCAGTCCGACCCCATGTCCCGCGTCGCCTGCGAAACCTGCTGCACCACCGGCCTTGTGATGGTCATGGGCGAGATTACAACCTCCGCTTACGTGGATATTCAGGACATCGTCCGCCGGACGGTCTGCGAGATCGGCTATAACCGCGCAAAATTCGGCTTCGACGGTACCACCTGCGCCGTTATCAACTCCATTCATGAGCAGTCGCCCGATATCGCCCTCGGCGTCGACCACTCCGCAGAGGCAAAGTCCGGCGAAATCACCGATACCTTCGATACCGGCGCCGGCGACCAGGGCCTCATGTTCGGCTACGCCTGCGACGAAACCCCCGAACTGATGCCCCTCCCCATTTCCCTCGCCCATAAAATGGCCAAGCGCCTCACCGACGTCCGCAAAAACGGCACCCTTCCTTACCTCCGCCCCGACGGAAAAACACAGGTCACGGTCGAGTACAACGGCAATATCCCCGTCCGTGTCGATACCGTTGTCGTCTCCTCGCAGCATGACCCCGAAGTCTCCCTCGACGAAATCCGCCGCGATATCATCGCCAACGTCATCCGCCCGACCGTTCCGGAGGGAATGATGGACGACGATACCAAAATTTACGTCAATCCCACCGGACGCTTCGTCATCGGCGGCCCGATGGGCGACAGCGGCCTGACCGGACGGAAAATCATCGTGGATACCTACGGCGGCTACTCCCGTCACGGCGGCGGCGCCTTCTCCGGAAAGGACCCCACCAAGGTCGACCGCTCCGCTTCCTATATGGCACGCTATATCGCCAAAAACGTGGTCGCCTCCGGCATCGCAAGCCGCTGCGAGGTCCAGCTCGCCTACGCCATCGGCGTCGCACGCCCCGTCTCCGTCATGCTCGATACCTTCGGCACTGGTAAGGTCGACGACCAGACCCTCGCCGAATTCGTCATCTCCCGCATCGATATGCGTCCCGCCGCCATCATCGACCGCTTCAACCTCCGCCGCCCCATCTACGGCGACCTCGCCGCCTATGGTCACATGGGCCGCGAAGACTTGAACGCCCCGTGGGAAGCCCGCGATTTTGCCCCGGAAATTACCAAAATTTTTAACTTCTGATTTTCAGCTTTTGGAGGTATTTATTGAAAAAGCTCACTCGCCTTTGCTGCCTGCTTCTCTCTCTGCTTCTGCTGGCTTCCTGCAGCGAGCAGACCGCCGATTCCCCTTCCGCTGAAAAGAACGTTCCCAACGCTGACCAGACCGAACCTGCGGAAACGGAAGACCCTGACGCCTCCCTGTATACCGACCTGCCGACCGGAAATTACGACGGCCGTACCTTCTCCATCCTGAATCCTACCCACACCGAACAGGATTTCGTCGGCGACATTGACGGCGACCTCATTTCCGAAGCCGTCTATAAAAGAAATCTCAAAGTG
The DNA here is from genome assembly GCA_051892315.1 of Eubacteriales bacterium. Taxonomy (GTDB): domain Bacteria; phylum Bacillota; class Clostridia; order Oscillospirales; family CAG-272; genus UMGS1696. The sequence continues at coordinate 5,087 of JBJFGC010000467.1, read as the reverse complement.
GAAGAAGACCTGAATGTTGCCATCGTCCCGGTCAGCGAGGACGGCCTTTGGGACAACCGGGACAGCTATATGAATAAAATCAAGGTTTCCGTCATGGCCGCGGACGACTCCTACCAGCTCATCAGCGGTTACGCTGCCTACATCACCTCCATCGCTGCCGAAGGCGTTTTGGCAAACTGGAACAATGTGTCCGGCGTCAATTTTGCCAAGCCGTGGTGGAACCACGACATCGTACAGGAAATGGATGTCGCGGGAAGCCTGTATTATATCACAGGTGACCTTTCCATGACCTCGCTGGACTATCTGTTCTGCCTGTTCTTCAACAAGGGCCTCATGCAGGACTTCGGTCTCGAGGAACCGTATGAAGTCGTCAAGGAAGGCGCGTGGACCTTCGATACAATGACCCTGTACGCCAACGCCGTGTGCATTGACATCAACGGAAACGGCGTCATGGGTGCGGAGGATATGTACGGCTATACCTCCGACAAAACCAATTTTGTCAGTGCCTATCAGGCCGCGTTTGACGCGGACATCACGGTCAAGGACGACGACGGACTCCCTGTGCTTGCCATTCAGGAAGAATCCTTTATCGATAAGTTCAACACGATGTATTCGTTCTTGCTCGATTCTCCGTCGGTCTACCTGGCCGCTGCGGAAGGAAGCTATACCGATGACCTGAACCGCGAAGCCACTAAAATTTTCTCGGAAGGCCGCGCTCTGCTGGAAGCACAGCTCCTCGGAAACGCAGCGGCTCTCCGGAACGTGGAGATTGAGTTCGGAATTCTTCCGTACCCCAAATACAACGAGGAACAGGCCGACTACATGACCACCGCATGGGATGCCTACAACCTGTTCTGCCTGCCCGTGACCGCGGATCTGGACTTCGCCGGCGTCGTAACCGAATGCCTGGCCGCACGTTCCTACCAGCTCGTTCTTCCGGCCTTCTACGATACGGCTCTCATGTCCAAATACACGCGTGATACGGAAAGCGCCGATATGATTTCCATCATACGGGAAAGCGCAACCTACAATTTCGGTCAGGTCAATTCCATCCATTGCGGAAGCTGCGGCCACATCTACCGCGACCTGGTAAGCGCGGAAAATCCCAACATTTCCTCCAAAATCGCAAGCTCCGTCAATGCCATGCAGAAGAGCCTCGAAAAATTCATCGAAGACTCTTACATCTATGTCAAACCAATGAACTGAACAGAAAAATTGCGGGGGAGAGACTTTGGAAAAAAGCCTCTCCCCCGCAAAAATTTCATTTTTCAGCGTTCAGATCTCCTTACGGAATCTCGGCAAACTGCTCAAGCGCCTTGTCCATGGTCTTTTCAGCGGCCTTCTTGATGCGTTCCCAGGAGGACGCAAATTCGGTCTGCTTGTTGGTGTAGAGGGTAGTGACAAGGCTGCCGGCGCTGCCCCAGTTGAAGATGAAGCCGAGGTCGTAGACGCGGGTAGCGAAAATGATGTCGAGCATTTCGCCGGACTCCTCGTCGCGGACGTAACGGGTCTTCAGGGCGTTATCGTAATAAGCCGGTGTCAGCGTGGTGGTGGAGTAGTAGGCCATTGCCTCAAGGGTAACGCCGACCACTTCCGTGTTCTTGCAGGTGTTCGGAATGCTCGTGGAGCTTACGCAGATGGTACTGATGAGGTTGTTGTACTCGGCCTGCGTCTCATCGTAAAGCGGGTACGGGAGAATACCGAACTCAAATTCCGCCTCACGCAAACCATTGATGTCCACCAGCGCAAACGTCACAAACATGACCTTGCCTTCGTTGAACGCCTGGCATACGCTGTCAAAATCCGTCTTGCTGCTTGTATGGCGCGAAAGAACCTGCGTGCTGTAGCACAGGTTGGTAATCTTGTCAAACACATCGTATGAACGGCTGCTGCCCAGAACGAGCTGAAGCTCACCGTTTTCGTCCGCCTTTACAATGCGTTCGCCTGAGCCGAAGTAGAACGAAATGGGCGCGTTGTCCGCAATGGAGATGCCCCACAAGTCGTTGTTGGTCAGCTTGCCGTCACCGTCCGTATCGGTCGTGACGCCGATTGACATTTCGTTGACCTTGTCAATCGTCCACTTGTTTTCCCGGACCAGCTCGTAGGGATTCTCAAGCTGGAACTGCTCGATCAGATCCTTATTGAAGAACATGACCATCGTGCATTCGTTGTCGAGAATCGCAATGTCCCCCGTCGAGAAGAACAGGCGTCCGTTGATGCGAAGGTCATCGTTCGCGCGCTGGTCCCACCACGGCTTTTCCAGATCGAGATAAGGAATGTTGTAAAGGTCAAGCAGATACCCCTCCACGGCAAGGCTGATGGTATCGTTGATGTACGGCATCACCACGTCGAACTGGTCGTCCCCTGCGGTAACGGACTCCTTTGCGATGTTCTGGCAGTTGGCAAGACGGGTCTGGGCAATCTTGACGTCCAGAAGCTCCTCAAGCTGACTGTTTCGGGTATAGACCGCGTCGTTGATCAGTTCGCCGGTCATCTCTGCCGCGTAAATTTCAATGCTGGAGTACCAGTCGTACCCCGTGTTCAGCGCGGTCAGGAACATCACTTCCTCACCGTCGTAGGTCTTATCCGGCAGGTCGGCGGTAATGGCCGGCTCCTCCGGTTCTGTTTCGACAACCTCACCGGACACCTGCGTACCATCGCCGTCCGTTTCCTTCGGGGCATCCGTATTGGCATCCGATTCGCCGCACGCAGTCAGCGCATGCAAAAGCATGGCGGCAAGCAGCAGGAGAGCAAACGTTTTTTTCATAAAATTTCCTCCGAGAATGTACGTTTTTTAAATCTCCGGAATATCGATTCTGATTTCGCACTTTTCGCGCGCGGACGTCACCATCGCGTCGATAATCGCCTGGTTGTAGATAATCTGGGACGTCGGAATGGGGGCTTTTCCGCCGTTCTTCACCGCGTCCACGAAATCGCGGACCTTCATCGTAAAGATGTTGTAATTGGTGGATTCGAGGGCAAGCGGCGTGGTCACAGGTTCGCCGCATTCGTCGTGCATCAGGTAAAGTCCCGCGATGTCGCCGGAGATAATGGATCCCCAGAGCGGATTTGGGTGCGGCGCCGTTGCCTTCAGGCCCGCGTCGGTCCCGAGAATGACAAAGTCGGAGCAGATGTCCATGTGCATTGCCCATGCCATGCGGTAGTCAAGGATGATGTCCCCCTCCAGCCGGATGAACGCTGCGGAAAAGTCGTCCACGGAGAAACGCTCGGACTCGCCGTAATACTTCGGGTTCTTGCCGAAGTAATCGGATGTGTAAGCGGAAACGGTCAGCGGCTTCGGATAGCCGATGGAGTTCAGCGACAGGTCGAGCGAATAGCAGCCGAGGTCGCCGATTGCGCCGAACGCCGCTTTATCCGCGTCAATGAAGGTGCTGCCCGGAATCCCGCGCCGGCGGCTTCCGCCAATCTGGACGTAGTACACCTTCCCGAGCGTACCGGAATCCACGATCCGTTTGATTTTGCGGCAGTTGTTATTGTAGCGCGGCTGGAACCCGATGGTCAGGATTTTGCCGCTCTTTTTTTCTGCCCTCATGATTTCGATGCCTTCCTGCAATGTCACGCACATCGGTTTTTCCAGCAGCACGTGCTTTCCGGACTCCAGTGCCGCGATGGCGCAGCAGGCGTGCTGGGTATTATACGTGCAGATGGAGACCGCGTCAATGTCGTCCCGTCGGCAGAGCGACTCGCAGTCCTCGTACGCCTCCGCGTCCGTCCATCCGAACTCGTCCAGAAACCGCCGCGCTTTCCCCGGAATAATATCCGCCCCTGCGACAATTTCCACATCCGAAAAGCTCTTATAAGCGTTCGCGTGTGCGTGTGCAATCCCGCCGGTACCAATGATACCGATCCGAAGTTTTTCAGCCATAACTGACCTCCTCAGCAAAGCTCGATTGAGCCTATGAAATTGCATTCATTTTAGCATAATGAGGATGGATTGTCAAGATTTTTTCGGCGATCAAGGCGGAATGAGATTTCTTCCGAAACCCTGCCCCGGGGAACCTCCGTCCAGAAAAACCTCCCCCCGAACACATTTTTTTCGCCTCATGTATTGAACTTTCCTTTTTTTTATATTATAATTAAAATGTATGTTTTTATATCCATCATGAGGTGTCTGACTTATGTTCAAGGAAGGTTTTGACAATCGAAAATACATTTCGCTGCAAACCGCACGGATTCTGGAGCGGATTGCCCAGTTTGGCGGAAAACTCTATCTTGAGTTTGGCGGAAAGCTGTTCGACGACTACCATGCATCGCGCGTGCTGCCCGGCTTCCGGCCGGACAGTAAAATCAATATGCTTCTCCAGCTCCGCGATCAGGCGGAGATTGTCGTGGTGGTGTCCGCGGCCGCCATCGAACAGAACAAAATGCGCGCGGACCTCGGCATCACGTACGACATGGACGCCCTCCGCCTCATCGACGCGTTCCGCGAACGCGGACTGTACGTCGGCAGCGTCGTCGTAACCCAGTACACGGCGCAGCCCGCCGCCGATGCGTTCATTAAACGGCTCGAAAACCTGGGCATCCGGGTTTTCCGGCACTACCCGATTCCCGGCTACCCCACCAATGTCCGGCTCATCGTCAGCGAGGACGGCTATGGCCGCAACGACTACATCGAAACATCCCGTCAGCTCGTCGTCGTCACCGCCCCCGGCCCCGGCAGCGGCAAAATGGCCACCTGCCTGTCCCAGCTCTACCATGACAACAAGCGCGGCATCAAGTCCGGTTACGCGAAGTTTGAAACCTTCCCCGTCTGGAACCTGCCGCTCACCCACCCCGTCAACATCGCCTACGAGGCCGCAACCGTCGACCTCGCCGACGTCAACATGATCGACCCCTTCCACCTCGAGGCGTACGGCGAAACCACCGTCAACTACAACCGCGACGTCGAGATTTTCCCCGTCCTGCGCCGCCTGTTCGAGGGAATCTACGGCGAATGCCCCTACAAATCCCCCACCGATATGGGCGTCAACATGGTCGGCTTCTGCATTTACGACGACGAAGCCGTTTCCCATGCCTCCCGCATGGAAATCATCCGCCGCTACTACGACTGCCTCTGCAAAAAAAGC
>JBJFGC010000466.1:0-1813 GCA_051892315.1 Eubacteriales bacterium | reverse complement strand
AGAACAAAGCTCGAACCAATTGTTTGCTGGATTTGCACGGCATCTGATTCATGCTTTTTCTGAAAAGTTTTTGCGGAGGGGTTCGGGGAGGTGCTTTTTTCAAAAAGCATCTCCCCGTCTTCCATGGACCCAGTAAAAACGAAAAACTCCAATGTAGGAAAAGAACTACAAAGGAGTTTTTTGTTATGTCAGGGAAAAAAGTTTCTCTCGCCCGCGGTGACCATGTTTTTGATGGTGTCGATGGGGCCGTGGGAGTTTTCCGGCTCGGATTTTTCATTGACAATGTTGAGGTTCAGGCGGTTCTGGACACTGAGGTTCCGGTTGTATACCGCGTCGTTTACAACGTCACCGGTCAGCTCCTCCACCGTGAGTTCATTTTTGTAGCGTTCAAAATCTCTGCTCAGAATGTTGACGTCCGCACCGTCGTAGCTTGATTGCAAGGCAGTTTTTACAGCTCAGTCAGGGTGGCTTCGGTCATTTCGGCGCTGCCTCCGACGGCGAAGAAGGAAATGTCGTGTCCGGCGGGATGGTACAGTCTGGAAGAAAGTGCGACACGGTCGTTGACATAAAGCACGCAGATGCTTCCGTCCACGATAAGGGAGATATTGACGGGAGTGCCGGGGGTGAGTTCTATGGGACGCTCCATGTCACGGCCGGTCTCGAGGGGAGAGATGCAGGCGAAGTCGACCTTGCCGCGCTTCGGGAAGAATTCGTATTTGTAACCGCGCTTATCTTCCGCAGAGCCGGAGAACGAAATTCCGAACTGGCGAACCTTTTCGTCAAACATGATTTTCGCGTCGAGACGGTAAGCCTTGCCGTCGTCGTCAAAGAGGTGGGCCTGTGCCTTTCCGTCCATGCAGGAGACCTTGACAGGGGAGGAGATTTCCTCTTTTTTGGTTCCGAGCGCTTTGAGGGTTTCGGGAATTTTGCAGCTCAGCGTACCGTCGGGATTCTGGACCAGCTGATGTACGCCGAGGTTTCCGCCCCACATCCAGCCGCCGTGATCCTCTTCGTTCCATTTGGTTGCAATCCAGCCGAAAATGTAGCGTTCCTTTCCGTTGGACGCCGTCTTGGCAGCGTAGAAACCGGTTCCGTCAAACGCATCGTCGTCGGGGATCAGCCACGGACCTTCAAGAGAGCGCGACATCACATATCTTGTAAGACGTCGGTCGGAATATTCGGAGTAAACCAGATACCACCAGTCGCCGATGCGGAATAAATCGGGGCACTCGTGGGTGTGATACTGATGCGGTTCCCAGAAAGGTCCGCAGTCCGTCCAGGTTTTCAGATCCTTGGAGCGGTATTCGGCGGTGAATCCGGCGGGGTATCCGCTGTCTTTCCGGCGGCTGACGAGCAGCATCGAGTACATTCCCTTTTCTTCGTTGTAGAACACAAACGGGTCGCGGAAGTCGTTCACTTCGTACTTGTCTGGCGAAATGTAGAACATATCCTCCGGCTTCTTTTCCCAGTGCACCAGATCGTCGCTGACAGCGTGTGCGATCGCCTGAACCGGAATCCCTTTTTCTGCCATGTGATGATTGTGGGCAGTGTAGAAGATGTGGTAGCATCCCTCAGCCTTGATGACGCTTCCGGTAAAGATGAACAAATCCTGCTCGTCCGCTTTGCCGCGCGGAATGGCCTCTCCCAAATCATCAAAGTGGATGAAATCATCGGTCGCAATCTGGTACCACGGGGTTCCTTCGCCGTACTTTTCGATGTCACGGAAATCTTTCAGATAGAACAGGTGAAATTTACCGTTGTCGTAAAACGGGATGAAGTCCGCCGTGACGCCGACCTGGGGTTTGTAAAAAAT
>JBJFGC010000465.1:0-6938 GCA_051892315.1 Eubacteriales bacterium | reverse complement strand
TTACGTTTTATTTTTTTGAGTTTGATGTAACTTATCATTGACGACTGCACATTTTTCAAAAAAAGAGAAAAACCGGGAACGGCGGAGGAAAAACATCCGCACGTCCCCGGGCGATCCTACCGGCGAATTTCGCCGCACGCGATTTTTGCGCCGGAATTGCCGGACGGCTGTGTCGTAAAGTCGTCAGGCTCGGCATGAACGATGACGCTTCGGCCGACAATGTCTTCCACGCGAAAACGGCCGGTCAAAAAGACGGCAAAAGCGTTTCCGCCCGCGCCGAACAGCGGCGGCAAGTCGCCGGCATGGTATGGATGCGGGCAGTGGTAAGGATTATAGTGCATCCGGACATTGGCAAAAGGGTCTTCCGGCGTACCGGTACAGCTCTCCCCCTCGTGAATATGGAATGCGAAAATCGGCGGTTCACAGTCGCCTCCGGGGTCAGGCAGGCCCGTCAGGCGGACGGCAACCAAGGTCCCATACGGCGTTGTGTAAAACCGGACGCTGCCCTGTACATCGGGGTACGAACTGCTCCCGCGCACCAGCGCCCATGCCTGCGGCCTCTGCCGCAGAAACGAAAGATAATTCGGAAACCGGTTCTTCTGCTGCATAACATCTCCTCCCATCTTCCTTCGCGCCAGTATATGCGCGAGAAAGGCGGGGGGTTACGGTGCTCCCGGCCGGGGGGGATACAGGAGGACTTTTTTCATGTGAGTTCGACGGGGAGGGCTTTCCCGAAAAAGTCCCTCCCCGCCCCCCATTTGGAAGGGGTGCGGGGGAAAGCGGAGTTCGCACAGCAAAGCTCCGTTTTCCCCCGCGAGTTTCATCGAACTCACGTTTTTTTATTCTTCTCTCGCTAACCGATAAATGAGGTCATAGGCGAAGGTCAGGTCTGCAATCGAGCAGTGGGACTGGACATAGTGCGTGGTGCAGCAGATCCAGCGTTTGCCCTTGAGGCGATGGAAGACGCGGCGGATCTCCGCTTCCAGCTCGTCTCTGGGCAGGAGTCCGATGGCCGACTGCACGCAGATACCGCCGAGAATCGCAAATTGGTCCGCATACCGATCGAGATACAAATCGTACGACATACCCGCGCTCTCCTGCCACGGGTGTACGACATCCAGACCAAGCTCCGCGATGCCGTCCGCGACCTTCTTCACGCATCCGTCCGAATGCAGGCTGCAGAAGCACCCGCGCGAATGGACGTAATCGACGACCCGCTTCATCTGCGGATAGATCAGCTCATACCATGTTTTCGGGCTGAACAGCAGGTCCTTCTGCGCGCCCCAGTCGTCGGAAATATGAATCATATCCACGCCGAGATCGATGCAGTGGCCGGCGAACCGGATGGTCCAGTCGGCCTGACGGCGGTAAAGCTCAGCCAACTCATCGGGGTACATGGCAAGGTAAAGCAGCTGGTTCTCGATGCCGAAGAGGTCGTTGAACTGCTCGAAAAATCCGGGCGTCTGAATATAGCAGAAACGTTCCCGTTTTTTATGAAACGCGAGAGCGTCGCTGACGTTCCGGTACTCGTCGAGGTTATCCGGCGACCGGAAAATCTCCTCATCCACCAACAGGTCGGGGGTCAGCTCCCCGTTCTCCCTGCGAATCTGCTCAACGAGGTCCTTCCGGAACGCCCCCGGTCCTGCAAAAAGGTGTGCCATATCATATTCATAACGATCCTCAAACGCCGCGACCGATCCATACGCCGCGCTGATTTCGTTCGACAAGTTTGCGGACACCCAACCATAAATCGGCGTCCGGTCAACGGTCTTTCCCAGGATCGTGTTGGTCACTCGTTCGGTACTGTTCATCCTGATTTTCCTCCTTTTAGGTGGCGGGAAGCATTGGGCCGTGGAATACTGCCGCAAGCCCTACCCCTCGATGCAAGCATAAAGAATGTTTCGTAAACGCGGAGAAATAAAAGACTCCTGATTGTTCAGCATGTGCTGCGTGTAGACGAGCGCGAGGTTGGCATCGGGATCGAGAATGACCCAGACGCCGGCCGCACCACCCCATCCGAATTCACCAACCGGACTGAGCGCGCCCCCACGTTCCGGCCGCAGCATCGTACGGACGCCGTAGCCGTAACCGTAGCCGGCCAGCTGGGGCCAGGCCAGGTCGCGCGCAATCTGCTCGTCCGTCAGAGTGTTCGTCCGCCAGAGACGGATGCTTGCACGGGAGAGATAGCGGTAACCATTTGCCGACGTTCCGCCGTTTGCAATACACGCCGCAAATTTCATGTAATCCTCGAGGGACGATACCACTCCCGCACCGCCGGAATCGTAGTCGTCTCCTAAAATGTGCGTGCAGACGTTCTTCGTCGGAACGTACTTGCCCAGATCATCGCGGTAATCGTACTGTACCGCCATCCGTGTACGCTTCTCCGCAGACGGCAGATTGTAGCAGGTATCTTCCATCCCCAACGGGTCGAATAAAACCTCCTTCGCGTAGTCGCGCAGACGCTTGCCCGCTGCCACTTCGATGAATCCGCCCAGAACGTCGTGGCATAAACTGTAGTTCCACCGCGTCCCAGGCTCAAAGCATAGCGGTGACTTCGCAATCGCACGCACCACCTCGCGGGTAGGACAACGGCCTCCCGTCGCTTTCCGCACCTCCGCAATGGCCGGCGTACCGAAATTATAGTCCAATCCGGCCGTCATGTTGAAAAGCTGCCCCACGCGAATGGGATTTTTCGCCGGAACCAGTTCTTCTTTTCCGTCCACCATCACCCGTACCGCCATGTCGCGGAACTCCGGAAGATATTCGTACAGCGGGTCGTTCATCGTGAACCGTCCGGATTCGTGCAGACGCAGGGCAAGACTCGTCGTAATCACCTTCGACGCCGACCAGAAATAATACAGCTCATCCCCCTGCATCCTGCGGCCGTTTTCCGCGTCCGCCCATCCGGTCATGTACCGGTAAACCTCACGTCCGCCCAGGAAAACGGAGCAGTCGTTGCCGGGAATCCGCCAGCCGACCAGCCAGTCCTGAAATTCCCTCAATCTTGTAAAATCCATTTTGTCCTCCTTTACCTTTTACCGTTTCTCAGTCAAGGTAATAAATTTCCATGTCGTAGTGATAACCGGCCTGTACAAAGGACGCATACTGCGGGTTGCCCGGCGACAGCCATACGTCGACTTCCCATTCCTCTACCTTCGGCCCCACATCGGACGCAATCCGCACGCCGAAATCGTAGGTGTCGTTCTTCACATACACCTTCGTTCCCAGCGGAATGTTCTCCGGGTCGACGGCGATGACCGATTCATCTGCCATCGTACCGAGGTAGGTCAGCCCCTCAATGCTGTAGCAGGTCGCCGGAACGGTCCGCCGGTAGGAATAGGTGTACGTCACCCCGTCCGCGCCGACAAAGGAGCCGCCTACGCCAAGCTCGTACCGCTCGTTGACCGCCCATTTGGTTGTCTCTTCCGTCTCCAGCGTCCGGCTTTTTTCGACCCCGTTGATGTACTCAACGGTGTAGGTGCGCATCACTTCTCCATTTTCGCCGTAGGTAAGGTAATTCGTGGTGCCGCGCGGAATGGTGTCCAGTTCGATGACCTCACTGCCGTACGGCACAGTCTCGGTCACACGCTCCGTCTTGTATTCCGCCGTGTCAATCGTTATGTACGCATCGGCGGCAATCACGGCGTCCGGCGCCATCGACGGACGGTCGCTCTCACGCGGCGTATAGCCGACGGCGTCGTATACCTCAGCCAGCGTCATCTGCGTCACCGTCGCGGTGATATCCTCGCGGTCATAAAAGTCCAGCGTCACCGTAAACTCCGGCTCAGGTTCGGGTTCAGGTTCGGGTTCGGAAACGGAGCCTGTCCCCGCACCCATTTCCGGCGCGGGATCTTCCCCATCGGAAACGAGCGCAGGCTCGTCAGAATCCGTCTCCGGCGAGGGATCAGCGGTTTGATCAGTGGTTTCCTCCGGCTCCTCGGTCTCGGACGAACCGGCAGGCGGCAGGTCGCTGTCCGGCGTGTCCGGTCCCTCCTGCCGGTTATAAGCAAAATTCACGGCCACAACCACCGCGGTCAGAAGGACGATCAAAAGCAGAGCCGCCGCAAGAATTCCGCGAAACGCACGCTTTGTTTTCCGCTGCGATTCCCGCGTCCGATCCGGTGCAGCAGGCGTCTCCGCTTCGCTTTCCTTCCTCCTCCGGACCGGCATCGACGTGGAGCTCGGCGCCGTCTGCGCGGCCGTTTCCCGAATCCTGAGAGGCGCCGCCGTGGTCACTCTGGAATGCCGTTCGCCGGTAATCCGTTCCGCAACCTCGGAAATTTCTTCCTCGCCGTCCTCTTGATTCATAATCTCCGCATATCGTTCTGCCAGCTTTTCGTCGCTGTCCCGTTCCTCATCAAAATTCTCAATGACAACCTCGCCGCGCGGCTTTTCCGATTCCAATTTTTTTTCGTTTTCGTTGTCCAATGCTGCAAATTCCTTTCGGGAAAAATCGCTCTTGTGTAATTATACCATAGCAGAAAAGAAATATCAAGCCTTACCTTTCGACCGCCTTCACACAAATGCAAAAAGAAAAAGGAGCTTTCCGGGAAAGCCCCTTTTTTTCTATTGTAGTGTTCAGTCGAACATGTCGAGTTCTTTTTTGCGTCCAATGAAAAGACCGCGCATGCAATAGCGGGTGACGACCGGGTCCTCGCAGGTCGCAATCTGGCACTGCGTAAATTTCTCGTATTCCTCGGGGGACAGGGAATCCAGATCGTCCGCCATCGTATAGAACATCCCGTAGGTAGAGGCAACGGAGAGAATCTGCACCCCATATTCGCGGGAAATGTCCGTCATCTCGTCAAGGGTCATGCCGTAGAACATATCGCACACATGCGTTTTTTCCACGTTGGCCAGTTTGCGGTAAGCCTTGAGACGCTCTGCGGGTTCACGGGTCTGCATGGCGTTGAAATACTGCCCGAACGTCAGAGCCATCGGCGACATGTACGTGAACGCGAAAATTCCGCTCGGCCGCAGAACACGCAGCGACTCGCGGAAGAAAACCTCCCGTTCCGCCTTGGTCCGCATATGATACATAGAACCAAGCGAAATGACAACGTCAAAGCTGCCGTCCGCGAAAGCGGAAAGATTCCGCGCGTTTGCACAGTACGTCCCCTTCAGCAGGGCAGCCTCCGGATTGGCGCGGATGGCGTCCACGTGTTCTGCGATAAAATCGCCCGCCGTCACGGTATAACCGAGCCGGGCAAAGCGGAACGCGTTCCGGCCCACGCCGGCCGACGAGTCCAGAAGTTCCCCCTTCCCGGGGAGATACTTGTCAAAAAGCGCGTCAATCACGCGGTTTTCCGTTTCAATCAATTTATCCGCTTGGTTTTCTTCGGCAAAATAGCCGTAATATTCAAACATGTCCATAATTTATGCTCCACCTATGTTCTGCAGGGCTTGTTGATTTCACCGGGAAAAAGATCGTTCAAAAACTCTGTAACCTGAAATTTCCCTTACTTTATCATATCATAAATCTTTCTTTCTGTCAATAGCTTTTCTCAAAAAAAGGAATAATTTCACATGTGTTTTTCACAAACTTCACAAAATATTGTGCATATGAACATTTCTGAAGAAACCTGCGGTAAACATACCTCCCGCTGCCTTTATCCGACCGCAGACAGCTGCCTGCCGGCATTTCTGTGCCAGAGCAGAACCGCTGCGAGAAGGAGAGCGGCACACCACAGAGCCGCCAGAACGTCGTAGGACAGCGGCACAAGGAGGATGCCTGCGGCAACCGAGAGAAAGTCGATCAGCATCGCCACACCGCACGACGCGCTTTGTTTGACGACACGCGTCTCATTCTCCCATTCCATCAGCGGCAGCGCGAGATTGAGCGTAATCCCCAGCACCGACGAAAAAACGATGTACAGCGCGGGAATCAGCACCATCCAGACCACGCCAAGCCCCTCCGGCTTTGCCGCGATGAGGCAGCAGACCGTCGATATGACGTATGCCGGCGCCGCCAGCGTCAGATTCACGAGGATTTTTGCATTCCATACATCCGACGCGCGCACCGGAAGCGTCTGCAGAATCCACCACTGTTTCCCTTCCATGGAAATCGAACAGGGCGTTGTCGGCATAAGGACCGCCATCAACGACATCACAAACGGAAGCAGCTGTACCACCGTCTCCCGCACATTCCCCAGTTCCGGCCAAAAGGCGTCCGCAATCCGGTCCAGACCAAGAACCGCCACCGCTATCCCGGCCACCGTCATGAGAAGATACCCGACAAGCGTATTGGTGACGTAAAGGCTCGACGCCAAGTACCGCCTGAACTCCCGACGATACAGCGCGCCGAGGACGGAGGAACGTTTCATCACCGTCACTTTGTAGCCGCTTTTCGTCTGGGTCGCGTGCAGCGCCGTACAGATGCTCCGGAAATACCGTCCGACCACCGCCACCATCGCGGCAAACAGCACAAGCGAACTCCCCGCGAACACCAGAAAGGCCGCGGCACTTCCCTCCGTCACCGCACCGTCAAACCATGCTGCCGTAGGATACAGACGCCCCAGCCGGACCGACACCGCCTCCATCAGACTCTGCATCTGCTCTATGGTAAAATTCTCCGCCGCTCCGCCCAGCGCCGTGCTCAGGACAAGAATTCCAAGAACCAGCACAAGCGTCAGGGCCGACGCCACCAGATTCTTGTTCCGCATACGCGCGCTGACCGCCGTGATAAGCGCACCGAATGCGGTCGACAAGGTCAGCGGCAGCATCGGCACAAGCAGCGTCCCGAGCAGGCCGAACAGGTACGCGGCAAACGGAGGACGTGCCAGAATCCCGTACAGCACCAGTCCCGGCACCATCACCAGTGCGCTGATCAGCAGATTGCTGACGTACATCACCAGAAACCGGCTGACCACCAGGTCTGCCGCCGAAACGGGAAGCGAAATCAGAAAATCATATCCCTTTTTCTGAAAAAGGACGTCCCC
>JBJFGC010000464.1:0-1818 GCA_051892315.1 Eubacteriales bacterium | reverse complement strand
ATCCGGAGCATGCCGATCATATTCGGATCACATTTCACATTCAGGACATCGACCACACCGGTTCCGTCCATACCCAGCTTTGCTCGATCGACTTCAATGATGACGCCATACCATTTCTGGTTATCCGCGTGGCGCAGAACCGCGTTCCGATCGTTCCACGGGTAATCCGTTTCCGTACCGTAACGCCGCCTGCACCAATCCATTACGTCTTCTCTGTTCATACAGCATCCCTCTTGTTGCGGCAGCGCAGGCAGCCGCAAATCACACGATTTGAAATGCAAAAGCGAACCTTGTGCCCATCCGTTATCCCTTTGTCCGGTCCCGGCAGTGCCTGACATCCATGAATGCGTTTCCTGTCTGTCTTTTGAATAGCCATTACTCTCAAGCGGATAAAAAACGCAAATATATTATAGCAACATAGACGCGACGAATCAACCGCTTTTTCCGCGTATGCCGCCGCAAAACCATGCCCAACCCCTCTCCCGTCCGGACTCTCCTTCCGGCTGCCCGGCACTTTGGACCGAGGCTTTTCGGCTGAATTCCGTATAGACAACATCCCGGTTTTGATATATACTCAGTCTTGAATTCTGTCCGTCCCCGGCTCCTCCTTCAAGCAGAGAAAATGCCTGACACAGCAGGCAGTCCGCGGCACCCGAACGCAGCATCGGGTGATTATCAAAAAAGAAAGGAAAGTATGGTTTTCGCTTCCGAATTCACCATACATAGGACTTGATTATGTGTCGTTTTCATCAGATTGTTCCCGGCATTCATCTGCTGGAAGTCCCTTTTTTTGACGGCAGCCACAAAACCGGTGTTGTGGTCGTTACCCACGGAGAGCAATCTGCCGTTATCGACAGCGGAGAGTGCTCCGAAGCCGTCGATCACTGCATCATACCTGCGCTGCAGCTTGCAAACATCGGGAAACCGGACTGCATTTTATGCACGCATAATCATGGAGACCACACGGGGGGACATGCACGCCTGCGCGAAATACTCCGGCGTCCCGTATATGTCTATGATGCCGATGCTTCCGGCTTCCCGACCGCTGTGGATAAGGTCCTGCATGACGGCGATCTGCCGATACCCGGTCTCCGCCTGATCGCCGCGCCCGGACATACCGCAAGTGCCGTCTGTTTTTTGCACGAAGAAAGCGGCACGCTGATTTCGGGGGATAGTTTTCAGGGCGGTGGGACAGAGGGGGCCGGTCTTGCTCTCATCGAAGACGTCCCGTCCTATCGGGAGAGCATTCATCGGATGCTCTCCCTCGACCTTCAGCGAATCATTGCCGGGCACCGCTTTGCCCCATGCGATTTTGTGATCGAAGGCCCCATGCGGGTCCGGGCGTTTCTGCAATACTGTCTGGATACAACAACACGATATGAGGGCTTCATCGCGCAGCATGCGAATGAGGAAGACTCCGTATTGACCGAAAGCCTCATCGAATCCGAAGGAAGAGTCTGCGAGCGGTATATCGTTCGCGGGGACGGTACGATCCGCTCTTTCAAAAAGTACCTGCAAAAGCGGTGAAGCCGCTTGCCGTACGGGCCGCGGCGGTTTTACGCGCCATCCAGTTTCTCCCCTTTCGGACACACACGGGTTGACCCCGTTTTCTCGTCACTATGTACGACTACCACCCTCTCCGTTTGGCCAAATCCAACATACCAAAGCAGAACCTTTCCCACTGTGCCAATGTCATCTGTGACGGGTCGCCCTCCCGGATCCGCATAGTCCGGCGGATTTCCTTCGGGATGACGACGCGGCCCAAATCGTCCCATTATGTCAAGAGAGGGACAAAAAAATTAACGATTTTTTCAAAAA
>JBJFGC010000463.1:0-1826 GCA_051892315.1 Eubacteriales bacterium | reverse complement strand
CCCATCGTAATTTTTTTCATAAGACCCTCCGATATTTCGCCAGAAGCTGAAATGAACGTGCAAAAAACAGCCAAATTTGTTTTTTTCCGCGTTTTTTTGCTTCATCCGTTGACATTGCCCATCGTTATATAATATAATGTGCAATATAGAAGGATTATGATTAAAATCGGAGGAAACATGCTCGCAAACAATATCACGCCGCATCGTTCCGGCGTACCGGCGGAACTGCGTCGGAAAATTACCGGCTCTGTTCCCGCCGTGTTCTGGATGAGCGGCCTGTCCGGTTCGGGAAAATCCACCATCGCGGTACAGTTTGAAAAGCGCATGACCGAAGAAGGTCATGCCGCGTTCATGATCGACGGCGATACCGTCCGCACCGGTCTCTGTATGGGACTCGGATTTTCCGCAGAGGACCGTCATGAAAACCTCCGCCGCATCGCGCATCTGGCCCGGACCATGGCCTCCGCCGGACTGACCGTGGTCGTCTGCACCATCTCCCCCGACCGGCAATCCCGTGATACCGCACGGAAGATCATCGAAGAAGCCGCGGATTTTTACGAGGTTTACATCAAGGCGCCGGTGGAAGTCTGTGCCGAACGAGATCCGAAGGGACTGTACCGCCGCGCGTATGCCGGAGAAATCGCCAACTTCACGGGAGTATCCGCGCCGTATGAAATCCCGGAAGCCCCCGACCTCACGCTGGACACCACCGCCTGTACCGCCGAAGAATGCGCGGAGGTTCTGGTCAACGCCGCGCTGGAGGGGATTTACCGTCCGGGGGCGCTGGTCCGTTCCATGCTGGAGGCAGCCATGCTCGCGTCGGCAAAAATCATGGAAATCTACAACGGAACGTACGACGTATCGTTCAAGGAAGATTCCTCCCCGCTGACAACCGCCGATACCGCTTCCAACGAAATCCTGACGACCTACTTCCGGAAATCCTATCCGGAATACAGCATTCTGACCGAGGAAGAAGCCTCCGCCGCCGACGTTCACGGGATTCCGGAACGCCTCTCAAACAACGCAGGCGTCTTCATCATCGACCCGCTCGACGGAACAAAGGAATTTCTCCACCGCAACGGCGAGTTCTGCGTCTCCATCGGTTTTGCGACCCGTCACCGGATCTTCGCGGGCGTCATCGCCGTTCCGGCCAAACGCTTGCTGTATTACGCCGCAGAAGGCCACGGTTCCTACAAGGTGACGTTTGATACGATCCCCGAAAACGTATTCGATTCTGCAGGACGAATCCATGTCTCCAACCGCACCGGCACGACCGGCGAAGCATCGGACAAGCTCATCGTCACGGCAAGCCGTTCCCACGGCGACCGTCTGACGGAAGAACTGCTTACCCTCAACGCCGACCGCATCGGGGAAGTCGTTACGGCGGGAAGCTGTCTCAAGGGATGTCTCATCGCGGAAGGGGCGGCGGATGTCCATTACCGCTTCGGCTCGTTCATGAAGGAATGGGACACCTCCGCCATGCAGATTCTCTGCGAGGAGGCAGGCGGTCTCTACACGGACGCAGAAGGAAACCGGGTTCCTGCCAACCGGGCCGATCCGCTGAACCACGGCGGATTTGTCATCTTAAATTCTCCAAAATCCGCGCTGAAGCTGCCGGAAACCACAAAGAAAAATCAGTAAAAGTAAAATATAAAGGAAAGAACTATGTACAGCCATCTTGATATGCTTGAATCGCGCAGCATCCACATTCTGCGGGAATCGTATTCGGCATTTAAAAATCTGTGTATGTTGTGGTCCATCGGAAAGGACAGTACCGTCCTGCTCTGCCTTGCCAGAAAGGCCTTCTACGGACATGTGCCGTTCCC
>JBJFGC010000462.1:0-1831 GCA_051892315.1 Eubacteriales bacterium | reverse complement strand
ATCTGTTCGGGCTGATTCCCGGGGTTGAGAAGTTCCAGATGCACTCGAATTTCCCCGTTCTCGACGATTTTTCGGAAATGCTGGTCGACCTTGCCTCCTATGTGGCTGCGGAAAAACCGTTTCTCGCACTTTGTGACGCGATTGTTTCCATGGAGGGAAACGGCCCTTCCCACGGGATTCCGAAAAAGACGGGGCTTGTTCTGGCTTCCCGCTCTCCGTTCGCGCTCGACATTCTCTGCGAACGCATCGTTTTCGGCGAAAACTCCGAGGACACCGCGCGCATCCGGTATCTGTCCGCCGCGGCAGAACGCGGACTGGTTCCGCGGAGGTGGCAGGAGATCGACGTGCTCGGCGATACGGACTATCCGGTGTTTTCCTTCCGTCCGCCGGACACCGAAGCCGGTTCCTTTCTGCGGAATCTGCCGACCTTCATGGGCGGACGTCTGGCTGAGCTGTTCAGCGCGCGCCCGCAGATCAATCCCAAAAAATGCGTCGGCTGCGGCCGCTGCCGGGATTCCTGCCCGAAGCAGACGATTGAGCTTGTGGAAAAGCATGGAAAAAAGCAGGCGCGCATCCATCGGGACGCCTGCATCAAATGCTACTGCTGTCAGGAGCTGTGCCCCTTCGGCGCCGTTGACACCAGACAAAATTTCCTCATCCGCCGGATTCACTGAGAGGAGAAGAAAGGGACAAAAATTCCTTCCCCCATTGGTCTCCATTCCAAAAATAAAAAGGTACATCCAATGATTCTTACGAAAACGGTTAAATCTTACGCGAAAATCAACTTATATCTGAAGGTCGGCGCGAGGCGGACGGACGGATATCATGACCTCACGAGCGTGATGCAGCAGGTGACCCTGTTTGACTACGTAACGGTGCTGCGTGATACCGACACGACCGAGCGTGGTGTGCGCATCTTCTGCACCGACCGTCTGGTTCCTGCCGACGATCGGAACATCGCGGTCCGGTGCGCGGCGGCTTTCATGGAAAAATACGGCATCAACAGCGAGGTTTCGATCAGCATCGACAAGCGGATTCCCGTGGCGGCGGGACTGGGCGGCGGTTCTGCGGACGGTGCGGCGGTGCTCTCGATTATGAATTCCCTCTTTGATGTGAACGCCTCCCTGGACGAGCTGTGTGCCATCGGCGCCGGCATCGGTGCGGACATTCCCTTCTGCCTGGTCGGCGGGACGTGTACGGCCGGGGGCATCGGGGAGGTTCTGACGCCGGTGAAAACGCCGGTTCTTCCGTACCATATCCTCATCTGCAACGCCGGCGGGGGAGTCTCCACCGCCGAAGCCTACGCGAAGCTGGATGAACTTCCGGAGGAGGAGACCGCTGTGACGGAGGAGGACGTGCGGAACGCGCTGCAGAACGGCGACCTCCCGCAGGGTCTGTACAACTCGTTCGAGCGGGTCATCCTCCCAACGCACGCGGAAGCGGCACAGATCCGACGGGACATGACGGCGTACGGCGCCGGAACGGTGCTGATGAGCGGCAGCGGTCCATCGGTCTTCGGGCTGTTCCGTGACGCAGAAACGCGCGATCTCGCCAAGCGGCGCTTTGACATGAAGGGGGTTCTCGCAATGCCATGTGAGCCGGTGGTCAAAAAGGGACGGTAAGCTTCACCTGCCTCATCCATTTTTTCACCTGCATTGTTCCCTCCAACCCTATTTTTTGAAAGGAGTTTTGGAAATCGTTTTCCAAAAAGAGCATTATGAGCGAACCGATTCTTTACAAAGGCCGCGGTTATCCTGAGATGTACGACGATCTCATGGATTTTATGAACTACGTCTTTGGGTTTAACGGCAACGGTGAGGACTTCAAGAAG
>JBJFGC010000461.1:0-7026 GCA_051892315.1 Eubacteriales bacterium | reverse complement strand
TCATTTCTGCGAGGTTTGCGCCCTTGCCGCCGAGGAGCTCACGCATATTTGCGTTGCCTTCGGAAAACAGGTAAACATACTTCTTGGACATCTTTAAATGTACCTCCGCGTGTTGTAGTAGTATTATAAAATATTGGGTTGACAAAGGGGAGAGGTGGGGTGCGGCTTTCCGCGAAGAAAGCCCGGCAGGGAACCTTCCCTTTTTATAAGGAAAGGAATGGGACGGCGCCGCTTTTACAGGGAGGCTGACCTTCACGGACAGCTCGCGCGCACGGGGACAGACACCGTTTTTTGCCATGACAGAAAACACCCTTTTATCCGGCGCACGTAGTATTATAGCACACTTTTTCCAAAATATCCATAGCCTGAACCCAAATTTCTCGGGGTTTACGAAAAATTTACGTTTCAACGACATTTTGGATGATTTGAACGGCGTTCCTGTGTAATTTTCCCTTTTTTCGCACGCCTGACCGGCCGGATATGGCGGAAAAACGGACAGCATCCGGCAGAAAGCAGTTCTTTCACCGCTTTCCCGGCAGCTTCACCCGGAAAGAACCCGCCCCAAAGGGCCGGATCGTGCGCCGGACAGGGCATCGGGGCTTCTTCCTCTCGGGTGAAAATTATGAATTCTGTCGAATTTTTGTTAATACAATATTGACATTTTCGTTGTTTTGTGGTTTAATAGTAGGTGGGACAGACGGCTTGCGCCGAATGTTTATCTGGATAAATTTTCCATCGAAAGGATTTTTGTAGATTATGGCTGCATATTATCAGAAGGAAATTGAAACCGCGTCGCCGGAACAGATCCGGGCGTGGCAGGACGAGCGTCTTGTGAAGACGGTAAATCACGTCTGGACGAATAACGAGTATTACCGCAACAAAATGAAGGAACGGGGCCTCGAGCCCGGTGACGTTCAGTCCCGCGACGACCTGTGGAAGCTCCCCTTCCTGACGAAGGATGACCTCCGCGAGGCTTACCCTTACGGGCTGATGTCCGCTCCTCTGTCCGACTGCGTGAGAATCCAGTCTACCAGCGGCACCACCGGCAAGCGTGTCGTCGCCTTCTATACCCAGGAGGACATCAACATCTGGGAGGACTGCTGTGCGCGTGCCATCACCGCGGCCGGGGGAACCCGTGACGATGTATGCCAGGTCTGCTACGGCTACGGTCTGTTCACCGGCGGTCCAGGACTCAACGGCGGCTCCCATAAGGTCGGCTGCCTGACCCTGCCCATGTCCTCCGGCAATACCGAACGCCAGATCCAGTTCATGATCGACCTCGGTGCAACCATCCTCTGTTGTACTCCCTCTTACGCCGCATACCTTGCCGAATCCCTTGAGGAACGCGGCCTCCGCGATAAAATCAAGCTCAAGGCCGGCATCTTCGGCGCCGAAGCATGGACCGAGGAAATGCGCCGCGACATCGAACGCCGCCTCGGCATCAAGGCCTACGATATTTATGGCCTTACCGAGCTCTGCGGCCCCGGCGTCTCCTTCGAGTGCGAGGAACAAACCGGTATGCACATCAACGAGGACCACTTCATCGCCGAAACCATCGATCCCGAAACCGGAAAGGTTCTTCCCGAAGGCACCCGCGGTGAGCTTGTCTTCACCAGCATCACCAAAACCGCCTTCCCGCTCCTCCGCTACCGCACCAAGGATATCGCCATCCTCAAGCGCGACAAATGCTCCTGCGGCCGCTCCTTTGTCAAAATGTCCAAACCGATGGGCCGCAGCGACGATATGCTCATCGTCAAGGGGGTCAACGTCTTCCCGTCCCAGATCGAAATGGTTCTCCTGAACAAAGGCCTGACGTCCAATTACCAGATCCTCGTCGACCGCGTCGGCACCACCGACACCATCGAGGTCAAGGTCGAAATGACGCCCGACCTCTTCTCCGACAAGGTCACCAGCATCCATAAGGTCGAAGCCGAAATCGGCGACGCCCTCAAGTCCGTCCTCGGAATCAGCGCGAAGGTCTCCATTGTTGAGCCCAAATCCATCGTCCGCAGCGAAGGCAAGGCCGTCCGCGTGATCGATACGAGAAAGCTGTACTGATTCGTACCCACTTCATACCTTATATTATATAAAACGGAGGGAATTATGGCTATTCGACAATTATCGGTTTTTGCAGAGAATAAAAACGGCGCTCTTTACAGCATCACAAAGACCCTTGCGGCGGCCGGCATTGATATCCGCGCGTTCAGCGTTGCAGATACCACCAGCTTCGGCGTGCTCCGCCTGCTCGTGAAGGATCCCCGCGCCGCAGCGCAGGCCCTGTCTGAAAGCGGAAGCGTCGTGTCCGTCAACGACGTCGTAGGCGTCAAAATCCCCGATACCGCCGGGGGACTCTCCGACATTCTCCGCATCATCGCCGAGCGCGACATCAGCGTCGACTACCTCTACGCTTTCGTCTCCCGCGAAAGCGGCAACGCCTTCGTCGTTATGCGCGTGGAAAACAACGACGACGTGGAAAACATCCTCACCTCCGAGGGCTGCACGCTCCTTTGCGAGGCAGACTTGGATTAACCGGGAGGAGCATGTGGGGGAGGGAGCTTTTTCAAAAAGCCCCCTCCCTTGTGTTTTGTTATGAAAAATTCCATTTATTTTCATGGTGAGCACCCCGCAGAACGGGGAAACCAGGTGGGCATCTTTTATTTCCTCTGGCTGGGCGAGCATGGGCGTCACCGGCCGTATGACGTGTCGAAAATTACGGCGGAGCATCCGGACGCCGGATACCATCCGGACGCGGAATACTGGGGCGGCGTCGGGACGTACCACCACTGGGGCGAGCCGTTCTATGGCTACTATTATTCCGACGACGAGTGGGTCGTGCGCCGGCATATGAAGCTCCTCCTGCAGGCCGGTGTGGATTTTCTCTATTTTGATACCACCAACGCGCTGATTTACGAGCACAACGCGAAGCTCGTGCTGCGCGTGCTCCAGGAGTACCACGACGACGGCTGGCGCATCCCGCAGGTGATGTTCTATACCAATACCGCCTCCGGGAAAACCGCGCAGGCCCTGTACGAGGCCATTTACCGGCCCGCTTACTGTCCCGATACCTGGTACCGCATCGACGGCAGGCCCGCTCTGATTGCTTACGAAGACGAATGCTCTCCCGAGGTGCGGGAGTTCTTCACCATCAAGCTTCCCCAGTGGCCGAACGAGCCGGACAAGGCCGGCGGATGGCCCTGGATGGACTTCACCCGCCCGCAGCGCGTCTTCACGGACAAAAACGGACGGCCGGAGTGCATCAACGTTTCCGTTGCCCAGCATCCGCAGCTCCGTTTCGGCGACTCCGTCCTCTACGGCGAGAGCGGCAACCGCGGCCGTGCGTACCATGACGGCGCCAACGACCCCGCTCCCGACGCTTATCTCGGCTGCTGGAATATGTCGGAGCAGTTTGAACGCGCGCTCGAGGCGGACGTTCCCTACACCCTCGTCACCGGCTGGAACGAATGGATTGCCGGCTACTGGCACGGAACGCCCGAGCGGCCGGTCATGTTCGTGGACTGCGCCAACAATGAGTACAGCCGCGACATTGAAATGATGCGCGGCGGTTATTTCGACCGTTACTACAGCAAGCTGTGCGAGTACGTCGCCCGTCTCAAGGGCGGACGGCCGGAGGTCACGTGCGCGGTGGAGGAAACCGCCGTCTTCCACGGCTTCACGGACGGAGCAATGCACCGGTGCCACGAGGGCTACGGCACCACGTACGAAAACCACACCGGCCGTCACGCGCTGCGCCGGCTGGTTGTGGAAAACCGCGCGGACGCGCTGCGCTTCACGCTCGAAACGGCCGGTCCGATCGACCCGACGGATACCGAAGGCACGTTTCTGCAGATTTTTGCCCGCGTGAACGCGCCGGGAGAGGGGACTTACGACTTTGTCCTCAATGCCGCGCCGGATTTTGCCGCCGGTGTCACGACGGTGATCGTCCCCGACGCGCCGCCCGTCCGTGTTCCGCTGGAACTCGCGCCCCGTGCCCTGACGCTCACGGTTCCGAAGTCCGTGCTGTCGCTCGCTCCCGGTGACGCGCTCTACCTCAAGGCTGCCGACAGCCGCGCCTCCGTCACTTCCGTCGAGGACTTCTACGACCATGGCGACGCCCTTCCCATAGGCCGCGCAGACGTGTGCGTGGTTGTCCTGTAAGCATGAAAGAAGTCACGTGAATCCTGACAAGGCCGATGTTCCCGCAGGGCCGGACGCCTGCCGCGATTGCTGCAAAGATCCCCCGGATGGTCGGGTTGTTCATAAGACAGGACGATAGCGAAGCCAGGAAAGCCTCCGGCGGCAGAAAAACTGCTTGAGCAAGAAGGTTGCGTCATCTCGCTCCGTCAAGGCGGCTCCTCCCTTGCGCCGCTCAAAAGCGGCTATCCCCTGTGGACGGCAAGTTTGAATATCATGCAAAAAAGAATCCTACGTATGATCGAAGCATACGTAGGATTCACTGTTTTACGGACACCGCCCTATTGGCGCCAAAAGGCCCGCCCCTGCGGCCCTCTTGACAAATCCTTCATTTTGTGGTATAATCCGCTCACGAATCGAAAGAATTCGGAAAATTCAGAAAGGGGAGAAAAAATGGAGTACATCTGTGAGATTGTCATCGCGCTGTTTGCGCTGGCGGGGACGGTCATCGGGAGCTTTTCGGGTTTCCGGCTGACCGCGTATCGGGTGGAGCAGCTTGAGCGGAAGGTGGAAGGGCTGTGCGGCAGTGTTGAGAAGCTTCCTCTGCTGGAGGCGCGGCTGGACCGTCTGGAGGAAAAGGAAAAAGAGGAGCGGAAGCAGGAGAAGGAGAGGGAGAAAGGAGGGCACATTGCTGCCATATCAAGAGGGTGAGGTACGGGTGAGCAGTCCGTTCGGGTGGCGGACGCTGAACGGGGTGCGTGAGTATCACCGCGGGATTGATCTGGTGGGGACGGACAAGGTCATTGTGGCGGCGGAGGACGGCGTTGTCGGCCAGTCGGCGATGTTCGACCGGGCGACGGACACGACGCGGACGTGGGAGTGGGGGAACTACGTTCGTGTGGACACGGCGGACGGGCTGCGGATGTACTACTGTCACCTGAGCCGCCGGCTGGTGGAGGCCGGGGAGCGGGTGCGTGCGGGGGACGTTCTCGGCGAGGAGGGGAACACCGGCTACAGCTTCGGGAGTCACCTTCACTTTGAGGTTCGTGATTCGTCGGGAACCTCGCTCGACCCGTCGGCATATCTTGGGATTGAGAACCGTGTCGGAACGTACGCGGTTTTCCCCGATTACGCGTCGCTGGTCTGCCGCAGATGCGGACTGGAGCCGCAGACCCGTGCCTACCTTGACGCTTACCTCTACGCGTCGGAGCTGTGGAGAAAGCTGTGGGGCGCGATGCGGTGAGGAGGCACACCGTCCTCCAAAACGTTCGATGAAAAACAAAATACAGGAAGGAGAATCCAATGAGCAAACAGCAGATTCTGCAGAAATTGAGTTCACGGAAATTGTGGGTGGCCGTGCTTGGCATTCTTGTCGGGGCAGCGGCGGCGTTTGGCGTGGACACCGGCGAATACGCCGCACTGGCCGGACAGGTTGCCGGAATTCTTACGTCGCTCGTTTCCGTTGTCTCGTACATCCTCGGCGAGGCGAAAATTGACGCCGCGCGGGTGAGCGCGGAGACCAAAACGGAAAAACAAAATTGAGGCGGCCCGCCGCACCTCATGTTTTGTCCCCGGGACGCCCCGGGGCGGGCGTTTGGATTGGCGGACAAGACTCTGGAAGAGGCCGCAGAAATGGAAAATGACCGATGCACCATGTGCATCGGCCATTTTTGCTGTCGGTCGGGGGTTCTTCAGATTTCCGTTTTTTCGGAGAGGATTCCGTTGAGGATTTCCTCCAGCGCGGCTTCATCCGCGAAACGGACATACCGCGCGCCGGTGCCTTCCGTGACATCCGCCGTCGCGTCGTCGCGGAAGCGGATGCGCCGCTCGTCCGAGAGGATCCAGCGTTCGTCGTCCGGATTCAGGGCGTAGTACACGGTCACGAGGTCCCACGAATTGCGCACGAACCCGCCGTTCAGGTACCGCTGGTAGGCCATCCGCACCGGATCATCCTCGGGACAGTCCTCCAGCGAAGCGCCGGTCATGACGTGTTCGCCGGCTTCAAATCCGCAGTAAACGATGGGCACGCCGCATTGCTCCGTCATAAGCTGCGCCGCCGGGACGTCGCACGCGATGTTGTACTCCCCGTGAGAGAAATCCCGGAAGTTGCCGCCCATGACGACGACCCGGTCCACGGACTGCCGAACCAGCTCCGTGCCGGAGAGGGGCGAGATTTCGTCCGCCGCCGAGCGCAGAAGGTCGCTCATATTGCCGAGCGGCCCGATGAAAACAAGCGTGACGTGCCGGTTTTCCGCGAGCAGACGCCGCAGCAGGGGGAGCGCCGGCTCGTACGCCGCGGGCGCATGATGCTTGCGGTAGGCCTCCGACACGGGCGCGGTGTACTTGGTCAGCGAAGGCTCGCAGAGAAATCCTTCCCGCGCGGTCTGTCCGATGGGGACGTTCACGCCGAACCAGTCGTTGATGGCGGCAATCACGTCCGCGCCGAGCCGGTCGGAGGTACAGTGCGTGACGCCCAGCAGCTCGCACCGTCCGGCCTTGTGGAACCGGTCAAAAATGGCCAGCGCGCCGCAGTCGTCGCAGTCCGGCCCGATGTCGGTATCGAGAATAAAGTTACGTTTATGGGACATGGGATACTCCTTTTCCTTGGTTCGTGGTGTGGACTTGTGGAGGGAAGCCCGCTTTCTCCCGCTCTTGACAAGGCAAGGTGAGGTTGCTATAATGAGGGCGGAACTTTTTATGAGAAAGGCGGAAGATCATGAAGACTTATTGCAATCCGCTGTCCATTGCGGACGTGCCAAGCGGGCGGTGGCTGGACACGGAGCAGACCGGCACGGACCCGCGGACGGTGCGGGATTACCGTTCCATTTCCGACCCCAGCGTGGTGTGGCACGAGGGAAAATGGATTTTGTACCCCAGCTACGCGGTGGCATGGGT
>JBJFGC010000460.1:0-1833 GCA_051892315.1 Eubacteriales bacterium | reverse complement strand
GAAAACGGAAAGTACCGCACAAACATTGTCATTCTGTCGAAGGAGGTCCAGGAGAACATCTACCGTCTTTCCTTAGAATACGTTGAACCCATGACGGAGCTTGTGAAAAAGGCTGTGGAGGAAATGTATGAAAAGCCGGAATGCCCGAAAAACCAGTGTTTTGAGGACATGAAGCCCACGCTGGCGGAACGTGTGATGAGCGTTCAGGGAAAGCCGTATCTCACCTCCGGCAATGGAATCTGGGGTCCCAAGTACATCCGGCACAAGGACGGCAGCGAATGGGCACTCGCGGGTCTGGAAAAAACGGAAATCCCGCTGGAATGGCTGGAGCTCTGTGGAAACGAGGAGTATCATCAGGTTCTCATGCTCGGGAACCGCCGGGAGCTCGCCTCACTCGACGTCGACCGCGCTGAAATTCCGGTGTTCCCGTCGGACGGCGCAGCGGCCTGCCGCCTGTTCATCACATCCTGCGCTGAAGCCATCGACGACCTGTACATTTCCTATCTCGAGCGCAGGAACCAGCTTCTCGCGGAAGACATTCCGTCCTATCTGCATGGCAAGGCGGTCATCTTTGCCAATATCGATTTCCGGAAGCTGGTCATAGACCGCCTCATTGCAACCGGATGGATCCGTCTGCACGACGACATGAACCGGAGTGCGATGGGAATCTGGAGGTATCAGTAAGCGATTGGAAATGAAAACATCTTCGGGGAGGGTACTTTTTCAAGAAAGTACCCTCCCCGAAGATGATTCTCTTGTATATACTCCGCCCCATTCAACGGCGGTGAAGCCTTCCCGTTTGAACGCAGGAAGTGCCTGTTCTCTCAGCTCTGCGGGAGCGTCCGCGGCCCTGACGTGCATGGCAATCCGCAGGAGCGAATCCGGTGCGGGCGTAATGCACAGTCTGTTCCACGCTTCTCTGGATTCTGTGAGTTCAAACTGAATCAGACTGTATTCGTTTTTCTGTAAAACCGGCAGCCAATAGAGGATAAACTCATTCGCCTCGCGTTCGGTCAGACCGAGGATGGCGAGCTTTTCTTCCAGAAATTCCGTTACGCCGTCACGGGGAACGCAGAAACCGGTCGACCAGTCCATCGGAACGGCACCGGATTCCTCCCAGTAGAGTGCGTAATAGGTACGGCCGTTTTCTCCGGTCAGCGTCCCGTCGGGCGATGCGGTGACGGACCAGCCGTCCTCGGGGTAGTCCGGATAGACCACGGTCAGCCGCTCCGGATGGGCGAACGAGACGGTCACGTCCGTTTCCTCGGTGGGATAGAGGTAGAGGACCGGCTTGGCATAGCCGCCGATGTACGCGACTGCGAGCGCGCCGGACGCTCCCGTTTCGGGATGATAGTAAAACTCCAGACCGGTTCCCTCCATTCCGAGGGACTCGTTGAAGTTTTCGGTCAGAAAGTAGAGACCGGCGGGATAGACGTCCAGTTCCTCCACTTTTTCATAGACCGGCTCCTCCACGGTACCGACGTTTTTGTAAAAGCCGAGGTAGTAGTCGTCCATCTGATACGGCTTTTCTTCGAAAAATCCGGACACCATCGGGTGGAACTGAAGCTGTTCGTCGGCGGAATCGCAGTCAGCGAAAGTCACGAGCAGATTGTCTTTGCTGTCATAGAGACAGAGCCTGCCGTCTGCGATCACGTAAACATATTCTCCTTCGGCCGAGAGGACGCGCTCGAATTCCCGGCTTGTGCGGAGAAGTGTACCGTTTGGATCAATCACCTGAAACTGCATCGGGGGTTGATAAGAATCGGTTTCCGCGACGTACTGCCTTTCTTCAATCAGCAGAATATTCCCGTCTGCGGTGATTTCGGCGTCATC
>JBJFGC010000459.1:0-1834 GCA_051892315.1 Eubacteriales bacterium | reverse complement strand
CATCTGCTCCATCCCCGCGCTTCCGCCAAAAAACTCCAGAAACTTCACACAGCGGTCCGGTACCCGGAAAGTTTTCCCGTTCAGATAAGAGAATTCCGGATCGGAAAAGTCAAAGGAAACGGCATAGGAATAAAGAGCCTGAGAAGCGTAGCCGAGACGACGGTCATCACGGTTGACCCCGTATTTGCCTTCGCCGAGAAGGGGATGCCCAAGGAACTCCATATGGGCGCGGATCTGGTGCGTCCGGCCGGTGATGAGCGAAATTTTGAGGAGAGTGAGATCGTGCTCACGGTTGTAGGCAAGAGCCTTGTATTTCGTGACGATTTCCTTTGTGCCCTTCCCCGGGGCAGCGGAAATGCGGACCGTGTTGGTTTTGTAATCCTTCCTGTGATACGCGCGCAGTGTCTTTTCCCCGTCCAGCCGTCCGTGAACGGCACAGAGATAGGTCTTGTGAACGCGGTTCTCCCGAATCGCCTCGTTTACAGCACGCAGAGCCGCCGCGTTTTTCGCCAGAATGACGATGCCGCCGGTGTTCCGGTCAATGCGGTTGCATAAAGCCGGCGCAAAGGACGCTTCCTTTTCCGGATGGTATTCGCCGCGGTTCACCAGATAGGCTGTCAGTGCATAGATGAGCGTCTCACGCTCGTCCGCATCGGCACGATTTTTGTCCCCTTCGTCGCCGGTGTGGACGAGAATCCCCGGCTTTTTGTTGCACAGAAGAAGGTTTTCGTCCTCGTACAGAATGTCCGGAACCACCTTTACTTTGGCGTAATCCGGCACGTCCCCGCCATCCCCGAAAAATTCGTCCGGAATGTACATCTCAACCACATCCCCTGCCGTGAGCATGTCGTTTTCGTGCGCCCGCCCACCGTTGACCTTGATCCGCTTCGTCCGGATCCATTTATAGAGCAGCGACTTCGGCATTCCGACCGTGGACTTCGTCACAAACTTGTCCAGCCGCTGTCCCGCGTCGTTCGTTTGAATGGTAAAAGTTCGCATGGTTCACCTCCCGAAAATAAAAAACGAGGAAGGGACTCCCCGGATTTTCCTTGATTCAGAGCTCTTATTTCCGAAAAACGGATTTTTGGGGACCTTATTCTCAAAAGGTCCCCAAAACCGCATTCTTTCACTTCGTTCCAAAGAGACGGTCGCCCGCGTCCCCAAGCCCGGGAACAATATAGGCGTGGTCGTTCAGACATTCGTCGAGAGCGGCAGCAAAAATTTCCACATCGGGATGCTCCGCCTGAACACGCTCAACCCCTTCGGGAGCGGCTACGAGACAGAGAAGCTTGATCTGCGTACAGCCTCTCTTTTTCAGCATTTCAATTGCACCGGAGGCGGAACCGCCGGTTGCCAACATGGGGTCGCAGATGATGATGTAGCGTTCGCCGATGTCCACAGGGAGCTTGCAGTAGTATTCTACCGGATTGTGGGTCTCCGGGTCACGGTAAAGACCGATGTGCCCCACCTTCGCCACGGGAACCAGACTGAGAATTCCGTCCACCATTCCAAGGCCGGCACGGAGAATCGGAATGATGGCCAGCTTCTTCCCGCCGATTTTCTGTGCAGTCATCCTCGCGACTGGCGTCTCGATCTCCACGTCCTCCACCGGAAGGTCGCGCGTGACCTCGTACCCCATCAGCATTGCGATCTCGGACAAAAGCTCCCGAAAATCCTTGGAACCGGTGTCCTTTTCCCGCATGATGCTCAGCTTGTGTTTGATAAGAGGATGGTCTACAACATGAAATTTCTCCAGATTCATATGCTCTGCTTCCTTTCGTTTTTCCGTTAAATTTGCTCGGTCGTTCTTGCTCCTTAATTATAGCCTATTTGC